>NZ_JBFTSN010000200.1:0-11348 GCF_056400045.1 Paenibacillus sp. 01L418 | reverse complement strand
ATGTTCGTGCAGGTACTGGCCAATCTTGAGAACGCAAACCGCTCCGGCTACACGAGTTCCCGCTTTAGCGACGTGACGGACGGGCAGTGGTACACGGCGGCAGTCGAGTGGGCGGCCGAAAGCGGCATAGTCAACGGTATAAACGCAGACCTGTTTGACCCCAATTCACCGATGACGCGCGAGCAGATGCTGGTGATACTGTACAACTACATGAAGTACAAGGGCTATGAGATACCTGAAAGCCAATCTAAGTCCTTCGCGGACGAGAGTGAGATCAGCTCATGGACGTTGGAGGCCGTTCAGGCGCTGCGGGGCATCGGCATTGTATTAGGCAAGCCGAACAACCTCTTTGACCCCAAAGCCACCGCCACCCGCGCCGAAGTAGCCACTATCTTTGTAAGGTTCGTCGAATATCTGGCTAAGTAAAAGCGTAAACAGAAAAATGCGGACCCTTCCGGCTGGACAATATCCAACCGGAAGGGTCTCCTTCTATTTACAAAGAAAATCTCCGGTCAGATGCCTCTAAACACACGACAGTAGCATAGGGTTTTGGTCTATGACTGCTTCATTATCACTTGGGTGCCGCTGTCGATGCACGCGCTATCAATGACGGTCTGTATAATAATCCCTCATTTCCCGGACTATCGGTTTGAATCATATTCAACAAAAACTCGGCGGCTTTTTTGCCGAGTTTTTGCTTTGGATACTTGACGGAAGTCAGCGGAACCTCGCAGGTCGCGGCGAGACTGCTGTCATCGATTCCAACGAGCGAAAGGTCCTCCGGTACGCGACCAAATTCTTCACCCGTTTTCAGATTAGTTGCTTTTAATTGATCATCTTCAAATACAACTTCATAGTTTCTAGTATTAATAACGGCTCTATTAATCATTATCATATTTCATTTTCTTCAATCCCGATATATCCTTACCACACACTCCACATGCGCTGTCTGAGGAAACATATCGTCGCGGGATATGCTCGAGTAATAAATCGATTAGACTGCTTTAAAATAGAAACAGCGGTAGCCTTGGACTCAGATATTAAGTCCAAAACTGCCGCTGTTTATTGAACTAACGTTCTCCGTTAGCTCAATCCCGAAATCCCTCGGACGCTGAGGGGCGATAGCCCTAATGCTTGAATATGGTGGTATCTGGATACGCCATCTAGGAAACACTAACATTTTTTTTGCTTAATTTCTTAAATACCGAGTATTCCTTATCGGACTTAATAAAATTTAATATTTTTTCGGCACATTCTTTTGGGTTCATCTCTTCCGTATTTACTTCGAGGTCATATTCATCAAAGCAATATACTTTGCTAAACTGTGAAGCTGCCAGTCCAACTTTTCTATCTCCTCTTGCTTGCTCTCTTCTTATGAGTTCTTCTTTCGAGCATATTACACCTATAAATAACGTAGACTGATCGAAAAATTGATCAAGAAACTCATTAAACCTCTTGTCATTGTCGATTACGGTATCTACTATTACATTAAAACCCAGTTCTGATAACAATTTAATTGTCGAATGGTACACTGAGAATATGGAATCATCAAGTAATTGTGAGACAACTTGATGATCTATTTCTCTTGGAGGTTCATCTGGAAATTTATTATTAATAAAATCATTGTAATTATTAAAAAAATCATCAATTGATAAATGATAAAAAGGAATCTCTTTCTGATTTATCAGTTCAGTCGATATCGAGGTCTTTCCAGAACTTGAAGTTCCATTTAGATAAACTAATATCCCTTGCTTCAATTTAATCATCCCTTCAAAAAATAATCTTTGCGTATTTTTCAGATAACGTTATATTCACAGTTTATAAAATTATTCAACTCAGGGAATATTCTAGAAACGATTGAATTATCCTGCCCATTAGCTTAATAAAAACAAGGAGCAGCTACCGTAGTATCTGCTTCTTGTACTGTTCAACTAATGTTCCCTGTTAGTTCAAGCGTATTGGAGAACCCACTCTTTTATCTGAGAGGCAACTTCGGTTACATCAGTATCCGTTGTATCAATAGTAGGCATAGGTGGGTTATAGACCTCATCAGCAATTTCAAGCAATCGTTTTGCAAAGTTTTTGTGGTTTTGAATCTCTTCCTCTGACCAATTTCTTTCACGTAGACGTTTTTCGCGAGTTTCTTCATCACAATGTAGGTTTAGGTAATATACATGCTTAAAAAATGGATAGTCCACACATTTTTCAATATCCCAAGGCATCATTGTTCCGCATATTATAGTCATGCGCCCACTTTGAGCGATATTTCGTGCAACCCTAAGCCAAATATTTCGCATTTTCTCCCAATCATGCCCAATAAATTCAACAAGATTATCAGGGTCAAAAATATCAAAATCAGGCATCAATCTCCGTAGTTCCTTAATGACATATGTTTTCCCTGACCCACTTGCACCTGTTACGATAAATAAAGGCAATTTATTTTCCATTAGTTGTACAACCTCCCATTTACTTATATTTACAATTATAGCACCTCACAAATGATATAGAAGGTAGTAAACAATTATAACTAAACTGCCAGTTAGCATAATGAAGCAGCCGATCATTGTTATCGGCTACTTCCGTTTTTTTATTGAAATATCGTTACCCGTTAGTTCAATTGGTTGGGGGGTTATAAATTGAAAGATTCCAATCAAGATGAGCAAAGTCACGAGTACTATTATAAAAGTTAAGCTCAACCTCAATATATTAGATGACTGAAGTTGTTTGTTCTGAACTTGCTTTTCCAGAAAGCCAATACGTTTTTTAAGCTCCTGAATCTCATTCTCCATTGGTAATCCTCACTTAATACCACATGGCTGAATTGCCTTTACGCTTTGCTTTTTCGGGGTTTAAAAAAATGGAATGGCGTCGTGTGAAATTATTTTAAAATGATGTGGCTTTTTACCTCCCTTCGGTGTCTAATGAATTGTAAGTTCAGGAGGAGGTACTACTGGTGTCACGAGCTCAAGACAAAAAGAAAATCCCTGTTCTTCCGGAGGAGCAGGAGCACATCCAGCATTTCGAAGGAATTTATAATCAATATCGAGATAGAATTCGAAATTATATTGCAGTAAAGACAAATTCGGCAACTGCCGATGACTTAACGCAACAAGCTTTTTTAAAAGCAATGGAAAACTTTCACTTGTTTAAGTGTAACTCCAGTATATTTACTTGGCTATTCAAAATCGCGCAAAATATTGTGAAAAACGAGTATCGTACGAGATCACGAAATAAAGAAATGGTGCACGAAGTAATCGATTTTCAGTCCCAATCGATATCCCTCGATATTGCTAGAGATGTCGATATCCGTCTTGATATTAGTGCTGCATTAGCCCGATTGAATGAATTAGATCAGCAAATCATATCATTGCGTTTTTTCGTCGATTGCACTTTATTGGAAATATCCAAAATCATCGGGATGCCTGAAAGCGCAGTCAAGAACAGACTCTATCGTGCCTTAAACAAACTAAAAAAAGAATTAAAAGAATGGGGTGACATTTCAATCATGTCTATTAAAGAATTGGTATCGATTGTGGATAAAAGCGAGGCTCCCTCCAAGAATGATGGTATGAACAAGGTATACCATGACTTATTTGAAGAGTTGAAAAGCAATGTAGATCGAATTATTACAACCTATCGTCATCGACCTTCTCAGAAAATCGCTATTGAGATCTATCCGGATCTGCCCACTTTTCATCAAGCAATGAACGAGCCGGATGCGCCCAATTGGTTTATGGGAACCTATGAAGACAATAAAATTAAAATCGTATCCCCACTCAACCCAGGCCCTGAACATACGTATCAATCGGTACTACGGCACACTATAAGCTTGTTTACGATGTGGTTAGTGAAAGATATCAATCCGTTGGCACCGAAATGGCTTACACACGGGCTCGGCGGGCATGAAGCCAAACAAATGTCACAAGAATATATCCAGTATAGCACCTCCGAAGCGATTCAAAATAACGCTGTCCCTAGCTTTCAAGCATTAACTAATGATACCTGGGATTTCGAGAAGATAGGGGGATATGGATTCTCGCACTTGCTCGTAGAATATCTCATCCATTCATACAGTTTAGATGCGCTCAACAAATTCATACGCGATGCCACTGATTTTCAAGGCGCATTTCAAGTATCGGAAGCTGAGCTGCACGGGATGTGGGTGCAATATTTAAAATCTAGGCTATGTTAAATTTTGATACTAGTATTTGACCATAACAAAACCACCTTCGAAAAGGTGGTTTTGTTATGGTCTCCCATAGCTCAACAGTACACTATACATTGTTCTATCTAGTACAGCCTTATAGCCCCAATCATTAAACTAGCCTGCCCGTTAGCGTAATATCATCAAGTGAAATCGGCTCTTTTAGAATAAACTTCAAACTAACAGCTAATTGATTGTAAACTCCGCCGCCAAAAAGTATGTATCGTAGTCGCCTGCTTTTCTAAAATCGAGTATATCTTTCACTATTCGGTATTCACCAGTAACCAGTCTTCCATAGAGCCAATTCCAATCAACTGTCCATTCGCTAACATTTGAAGACTCCAAGCCATGTCCAATACTATTAAATCCGTAATTACCATCTATAGCAACAGGGACTTGATACCAACTACCATCCATTTTCTTTTCCAACAAAAAATATTCACCATAAATACATTGCTTACCAGAGTTATTATCAAATACTACAGTCAATTCAGTAGTGGTGACCGTTCCTTTCTTAACAGACATCGTTACTCCTTCAAGGTCGTTGACAGTTTTATATTTTGTAAGTTCCCAATCAGTATTTTCTCCTGTATTAGTCTCTTCATTAGCATTAGAGCATCCGACTATTAGAATAAGACAAAGTACGATGCACAGAGTAAGAACAGATGAACAAGATAACTTCTTCATTTAGATACCACCCTCATTTGTTATAAATCCGTTTCAACATAAAAACGAGCTCGTCAGCAGTTTTGTTGCGTTAAACTGCCCGTTCGTTTAATAATCGCTCCTCGTTTAACCCTTGTGTCTAATCGCTTAAAAATTCATACGATCAAGCTTCCATTAAGAGTACCTCTTTTTCGTGCTATGAATGACGCTGCAATATACAAAAAAAGAACCTTCAAGCTGCTCCATAGGCGGCTGAAGGTTCTTTCGTATTTAAATATGCAAGCGATCAAGCAGCCTGAAAATCATGGCCGCGGCTTCCGCTCGGCTTGCTGCACGACCGGAACGGAACGTTAGATCGGTATAGCCCGTTATAATACCTTCCGAAACCGCACGGTTGATGGAGTCCTTCGCCCATGCCGGGATAGCAGCTGCGTCTTTAAATGTCATTTCCGCACTTGCTGGCTGCTGCTCGTTAGCCTTTAAAGCATTCGCAATCATTACTGACATCTCAGCGCGTGTAATCGTTTGATTTGGCTTGAAAAGCATTTTCCCGTTTTGCTCGTAGCCTTTCAAAATACCCGCTTGCATAGCAGCAGCTACATCAGCTCCAGCCCATGCTGGAATGTCGCTGTTATCCGCAAAGCTTGCAGCTCCTGAAGCCGCTGGCAGTCCCAGAGCTTGCACGATCATTTTTGCAAAGGCAGCACGAGTAACCTTCTCTTCTGGATGGAATGTCCCATCCTCAAAGCCTTGAATTACGTTCATGCCAAGCAAGCGATCCGCAAATGGTGCCACCCAGTGCGTTATCGCATCGGAGAACAGCTTCGCTTCTGCTTGGAAAACGGCAAATTTAGTAAAGTGGTTCACCTTGGCTGAAATTGTGCTATCTGCTTTGAAAGTGCCGCCAACATAAATCCAACGCTTTTGCAGCTCGTTATAGTAATAAATGGCCGCTTTTTTGCCCGATTGGACTTGATCCTTCTTGTAGTTGAAGCTAATCTCCACCGGTTTGTTGAATTGGTTGCCTGCTGTGCTTTGGAATTCGACCACCGGACTAAGCGCCTCAAGCGTCCCAGCCGACGGTGCCTCATTCGCCCCTACAACCTTAGCGCTTATTTTTCCGTTAACAGCTGCAGCGCCTGCTGGCACATTAAAGCTGACAACATCTTTAATTGCGCCATCAATCCCCTTCGACACATCTAAGTCTACTTCTACAGACGTAGCTGGAGCCGGAGGAGGCGTCACGATCGGTCCTGGACCTGGACCTGTGTTACCATCGTCGTTTGRCTCACTCGTTACAAAGATAGGATTCGAATAAAACCAAAGATCCTTGTAGTTGCGATCGTTAATCTCATTAAACCGTTTCATATAACGGATATCTAGATCCTCAATCGTTGTATCGTCTTCTGTTCTGACGTCAATGAGCGGCTCGCCGTTTTCAGTTTCGCCAGCTACATTTTCGCCAAGATTAGTGCCTCTTAGTCTAAAATACTGATCTTTGTACGCTGGATCGAGATCATACGTAATGACATTGTAGCCTTCCGCGTCTGTTGTCCAGTCTTCGCTCGTGAATCTGGCAATGACCTTCGTTGAATCATTCGTATCTTTGTTGTATTCATCCGTACCAGGCTTAACCTCACCTGTAACATCACCGGCAATCAAATCAACGTGGTCAACATTAACGGCATTTGTCACGTCACTTTGGTAAATATATTTGTCATTGATTGCTGGATTTTCACTTTTAATCACGGCGTAATTGTTTGTCTGCGGGCTTTTGAAACGAATGGTCAGCTTAAGCGCATCGCCATCCTTCACCTTCAAGTTTTGCCCCATTTCGCCTTTGTTTGCACCGTTAGTAATCGTGAAATCTAGAGCATTAATCAGATCACCTGTTGTCGAAAATGATTTGCCTGAACGCATGCCGTCCAGCACAGCTGACATGTCGCTGCCTTCTACCCATGTATAATTTTTGGAATATTCACCCGGCGCGTAGCCACTGGAATAAAGACCTTGCGATACTTTAAAATGGGAATCAGAGTTGGTGAAATTCCAAAACCGGCGACCTTCTCCAAGCAGCGCATCCCACACCCCGCCAACCTTAGCAATCATATAGTCGGAGCCGCCGTACGTCTTGGTCTTGGGATTATTTTGATTCAAACCGGCTCTATCTGGCTCCATCTGATTGCCTGGCATGCCCTCCATCCCAAAAAAGATGTTTGGCGCTATATTGTTAAAATCACGTATATCTGAAATTCGAAAAATCGCATTGCCATTGACAAGCTTTCTGGATGGATGATTAATGATCATATAGCTGGAATCTGCATAATTTGTTTTCAACCACTTCACAGCATCGCGCGCCGTATCCGCATTTAGTGCAGGCCGCGTTGGGTACTGCAATTTCCACTCTGCTACAACTGCCGGGTCAAACATGCTCTCCGGGCGATCCGTATATAAATATTCAAAAAGGCTCGTTGCCTTTAAGCTGCTTTCTTCGCTATCCGCTAATATGCCTGCTCCGACATGATCGTAGGTTGGCATATCCCACTCAAACCCTGAAAAAATAATTTTATCCTTGTACTTTCCTGCGTCTTTTAGTTTATTAATGATGTTAACCTGATATTTATTAACAGCATCTGTAAATGATATCGGAGAAGGAAGCGAGTTTCCTTCTTCATCCCGCTTTGAAGTTCTCAGATGATCAGATAAATTCATCCAGTCCATCCCATAGGTTTCAAAAGCTTGATCGAGCACCGTCTGCACTGATTGCTGCGTATCATCTGAAACGTAGGTATGGGCATGGTATTCCCCTGCCATCCATTTTCCAGTGCCTGAAGTCCCAGCCGACTGGTTGCCCGCTTCTGCGAATGTTGTTGTCAACGCTATATTTTGCCCTGCAAAGCTTGCTGTTAAAATAAAAGCTGCTGCCAGCTTGGCCCACTTACTAGATAACATGTTATAATCCTCCATTATAATGTTGTAATTGCTTCATCTGCCTATCTCATGTTAACTATGCCGCTAATGCTGACCTCCAATTACTATTGATTTGAACAGCTCCACCCAAATGACCACATGTCTAAAATAAGAGATTGCTCAGGCTCTGTCTATACTTTTGGAGCAAACGATATAATTTCTTAACATTAGAGATTGGCGCAAAAAACCTATTCACATAGGAGCTTCGTTGTAGACTGGCCCCAACTATAAAAAAACAGCGGCAGTCGTGGACGAGAAAAAAAGCCCTAGACTGCCGCTGTATTATTGAGTTAACGTTACCCGTTCCCGTTTACCACACACGCGTTCAATCAGGATTTCCCGGAAAACGCCAGTGTCTTATTCAATCCTATCTCTCCGACCGACGCAGCGCCCCGACCAGCTCTACAAAGTGGCGCCCGCGCTCTTCAAAGTTGCTGTATTGATCAACCGCAGTGCAGGCAGGGCTCAGCAGCACCGTGTCGCCCGGTGCGGCCAGCTTGTGCGCATGCGCCACAGCCTCGGCCAAGCCTTCACAACGAAAAATAGGCGGGCAACTCGGCACGCTGCGCGCTGCAGCCTCGATTTGACTGGCCGCTTCGCCGATCAACAGCAACACCTTGACATGATCAGGCAGCAGCCTAGCCATCTCGTCAAAAGGTACGTTTTTATCTCTCCCGCCGGCGATCAGCAGCACTCGGCCCTCGTGTGCGTGCAGCGTGGCAACGGTACGGGCGGGGCTGGATCCGATTGAATTGTTGTAGTAATGCACGCCGTCCACAGTGGCCACCCACTGGTTTCGGTGCTCCACGCCAGCAAATGTGCGTACCGTCTCCAGAATTGCCTCGTCCGGCACGGTCCCCCTCACGGCGGTCATGGCAGCCATAACGTTTTCCACGTTATACCACCCGGGCAAACGAATGTCACTGATAGGTACCAGACCATCGATCACTCCATCGCAGACTGTGTGACCGCCGAAATACTTGGTCCGCCCCCGCCCGCGCAGTGCGGCGGTAGCCGGGTTGTCGCCGTTAAGAACGGCAAGGTCGTCAGCACTCTGAAAATCCAGCAGGCGACGCTTGGCGGCGATATATTCATCCATGTCGCGGTGCCAGTCGAGGTGATTGGGCGAGAGGTTGGTTATAACCGCCACATGGGGAGAGCGCGTCATGTCCATCAGCTGGAAGCTGGATAGCTCGACCGCGCACACGTCCAGCGGCGACATCTCGCCCGCGCGCGTCAGCAGTGGCGTGCCAATGTTGCCGCCCAGATGAACCGTACGCCCCCCGTTTGCCAGCATGTCTGCAATTAACGACGTGGTGGTAGTTTTACCGTCCGAACCGGTCACGCCGAAAATGGGACAAGGGCACAACGCAAAAAACTCCTCCATCTCACTGGTCACACGGCTGCCGCCAGCGCGGGCCGAGTCCAGCGCCGGATGGTCTGGGCGCATGCCCGGAGTGCGGAACACGATATCGCCCCCAACGCGATCTAGGTAATTCTCCCCTAAGCGGAGCCCAACGCCTAGATCGTCCCACTCGTCCCGGGGCAGGGCCGGATTGCGGTCGCGAACGGTGACGCGCGCCCCTGCTGAGCACAGCATGCGGATCAGCGGTGAGTTGCTGACGCCTGCGCCGATGATGGTCACGTCCTGGCCAGCCAGCGATTCGATATAGTTGTCAAAAGCAGGATTCATAAGCACCTCCGCTTAAAGAATGTCATTAATTCAAATATACCACATATTGGAACTGCCCTGCCTGCCCGTTAGCCGTTCATTCAGCGTAATAATAAGCACATAAAGGATGAATTCTTTCTCTTTTGACAACGAATGCGCCTCAAAAGCTAGAGATAAAAAAATAGGACTAGAAACTAGCCCTATTCCCCTCAATATAAATTAAACCACCCAAATAGATCCAGAAACTACACTTATGCATGAACCATACTTTAGCACTCAGCTAGAAATTTCTACTTTTGGCACCTCAGCTGCTTTCGGCCGAAATCCAAAACCAAGCAGCGCGAAGATAAGGAAGGCCGCACCTAAAAACAGAAAAATACTATGAACAGAAACATAACGAATCCCATAACCGCCAAGCGTCGGGCCCATGATGCTTCCAATACTAAAGTGGATCGAAGCGATAACATTCGCCGCAGGCAATATCGCCCGAGGCAGTATATCAGCTGCATAAGCGAGACCTAAAGAGTAAAATGATCCAACCACTCCGCCAGCAATTGCAAATAATACAAAGAGCAGCGCAATATTATCGCCAGCGACAGGTATGGTGAAAAAGACGAGAGCACCTACCACTGCACATCCAATTAACACCGGCTTCCTGCCGATCCGGTCACTCCAAATGCCAAGCGGCAGCTGAAGAATTAGAGCCCCGACTCCGAATGCCATAAGCAGAAGCGAAATCCAATGCTGGCTCAGGTTGATCCGTAATCCATACAACGGAAAGTTGCTATTCATAGAAGCTTCCATCAGTCCATATAAGAAGCCAGGTATAAGGACAAACCACGCGAGACGGTAGGTTTTTACAAAGCGATTCTCAGACGCCGTTCCTCGTGCTGCCCGCTCCGGCATTTCATTCTTCATACGCAGCACAAGCATCAGTACAGTTACAAAAAATAAACTGGACACTAAGAATGGAACCGCCCTTCCAAGTGGAAGAAGATTGATGCCCAGCGGCCCTAAGCTGAAGCCGAGTCCATAAGCCATACCGTACAGCGAAATAAATTTCCCCCGTCGATCGGCTGGACTTGAGCTTACAATCCATAACTGTGTCGCATAATGGAGCGAGCTATCGCCGACACCAACCAGCAAACGCAAGACGAACCATATCGCCAACGAATGAGTAAATGGAAACAGTAGATTAGCAAGTGTAACTAATGAAATGCCGACTAAAATGACTTTTTTGTACCCAAAACGCATGACCGGCTTCTCAACGAAAAACATTGTACAAAAAATTCCGATATACATGGCAGCTGAATTAATCCCGTTCATATCTGACGATACGCCTGAATCCTCCAGCATAATCGAAAGCAATGGCAGCAGCAGCCCTTGACTCATACCGGCTACTACAACAACTAAAAGCAATGTGGTTAAACGAACATGGAAAGAAGGCGAAGCTGAAGCTAAAGCACTTGATGACAAACCTGTTGCACTCCCTTTACTAAAACTATCATTCTGATTTTCTCCTTACACATTGTATACCTGACAGTAAAGACTGACAACCGCTCATTCATTGGCAGCGCCTCTCGTAATCGCCTATGCTGATTCAGAATTGCTAGGTGCAACGATAAGTGATAGATTTTTCTCCCTAAACTACAGGAAAAATCCCCCTTTATTTTTACTCCTTTCCCCCTCAGAATAAAAGTTGTTTCCTCTTGAATTAGTCTCCTATTTGCCTATCAAGTTTTCTTACTCCATTGCAAGAAGAGTCGAACTCTATTGTACCTCTCGGTTTTTCGCCACACTCTAAGTACATCCCATTTATACGGTTAGGAGGTGATG
>NZ_JBFTSN010000199.1:0-11351 GCF_056400045.1 Paenibacillus sp. 01L418 | reverse complement strand
GTGTCTCCAGTATCATTTAAAGTTGGCTCAAAATGTGTGATCTCTCCACTCAAGGATATCGACCAAAGCCGAGTATCCGAAACATTTGATGCTTCAAGATAACTGGTAACGCTTCGTTTGCTGCCATCCCTTACAATATTATTATTTGTGAATCCTGTATATCTATTGCCGGAACGATCCCAGCCAAGCATAGTATTGCGCTGATTAGCTGCCACCATATTATGAAGAACCTGCTTGCCGCTGCTTGGATCAAATGCTGTAAGCAAACCGCTATTCGTTCCTATAAATAGCCGTCCATCCGGTCCAATTGCAGGCCTCGCCCCTACCTGCTCCTTCAAATCGTATTGCCACTGCAGCTTTCCTTCCAAACTGACCGCTGCTACCTTCCCTTGACTGCTAAGCGCATAAACCGTTCCATCATCCGAGAGGAGGGGAACCTGGTATACCTCATTAATACTGCTATTCAGTGTAGGCAGTGACACTCCCCATTTTTTCACAAGCTGAGCGCTATAGGTAACCCCAGGCTCATTCATATAAGCTCGCTCGTTTACCTTAATTTTCATTGTCGTCTTTAAATGCAAATATTCAGCGCTCACCTCGACTTCACCAGCTCCGACCGTATGAAGGCCCTGTTTATCAAAATAAGCAATTTTTTCATTGCTGCTGCGATAAACGATGCCTTGCGGATTGGTTTGCTCCTTGCCATCTGCCCACTTCACAGTTACAAATAGCGAGTATATACTTTTTGATTCAATGTACGGAAAGAGGTTCCCAAACGTGATGGAAACCGCATCGCCCTTGTTCGATGCTTGTTTTATTTCAAGCGCGATTACCCGGCCGCTCTCTGTTCCAACATAGATCGTATTGATATCCCTATACGTTAAATAAATGGGAGAATTCATGTTGTACTCTGTTAGCTTCGTTAATTTCATATCCGATAAAACAACTTTGTCATAACCGTTTAATAAAATCATTCCATTGTCTAACCAAACAACCGAGGTTGTGTAAATACCGCTCTTTATAGAGGAAAGCAGTTCCCCTCCTCGACTAATTCGAAGCAACCGATGCTTAAAATATTCATTTTGCTCGGTTTTCTCAACTTTCGTCTTATCATAACTAGTCAATGAGCTGTAGAAAAGAAGGGAACCATCTTTATCCAACTGCATTGCCGTTCCATTTTCCAATACATTAGCCTCTTGATCGATTTGCAGCTTCCATATAAGTTTTCCTTGCGTATCAAATTTAGAAATGACGGCATCTCGCGTTACAATATAAGCGTTTTGTTGATCATCAAAAACAATAGGAGCGTACGTCCTTGCGCTTAGCGAGTAACTTTGTTTCACAGCTCCCTCGCTGATCACTTTAACCTCACCTGGACTTCTGTCCTGATTAAGCTGTGAACTACCCGATTGATCTCCTTTTTTCGAAGCTTCTAAATATACGATTAAATTGCCTTGCTTGTCCGTCATTGGGGTATTATAAGATGATCCATTCAAATTGACTTTCCAGCGCGATAAACCACTAGCATTTAATTCCTCAGCATAAGATGTAGATTCTAAACTTATCTTGCCCTCAACAAATTTAGTATCTAGGTTATAAGATGTAATAAAAACCTTATCCTCTAAAGTGCCTGCGTGCTTTACCAAATTTCTAATACTGGTTCGTTCCATTGCTTTCGTGCCATCCGTGCGCAAGGCAAGCAGCAGCTCCCTTGATCTGACTTGAATATAGATTAAGCCGTTACGTTGAACGACAACCTTTTGAAAGCTTGAATAGGTTGTTTCATACTCCCATTTTTTCACGCCATCTTTGTTGAATGCATATAAATTCCCTCTTGAGCCGACATAAAGGATCCCATCTGCTCCAACTTCGAGCTGACCCTCCCTTTCTGGAGAAGTATCATCCATAGGACTAACATCAGCAGTCCACAGCTGCTTGCCAGCAGGGCTAAAGGCATAAACCTTCCCTTGCTGAGATAGGATATACACCGTACCGTCCTCACCGATGACCGGATTCGCAGCTGCACCTCCCTTGATGCTCTCGCTCCAACGCTCTGCTAAATAGGAAGCAGCAGGTTTAGCGTCATTCGCTTGGACAGAGGATGAAGCACCGAAGCTTGGAACACACAGCGTAAAAACGATCAGCAAGCAAATTCCGATTTTATAATAAAACCATCTGTTCATGTTGGTCCCATCTCCCATTTATACTAATTATTATCTCTCAAATCTAAATTTATAATAGTAGATTGGTTGAATAGAGTAAAGGAATTTAGCAGCCTCTCTCGCTCGAGAAGGCGGGAAAGTGGGAAACAATAACCAACTTAGCCCTTATTCAGGATTCCCAGCCAGCAATCACGGTTCCGACTGATTACACAGCAGAAGGTTTGCCTGCAGGAATAGTATTTCTAAGCAGCTCCTTTAAAGAAGAAACGCGTCTAAAGCCTAGCTACGCAATGAATATGTAACCCACAACCGTAAATCTTTGGTTTTAACACCTTAACAACAACACGTTCATCCCGATAAAGCTGCCCAAAGGTCTAATTACTTTCGGGCAGTTTTTTTATGGATTTACATTTTCAACTGAGACCACCACCAATCCCAATTGCAATTTCTAATAAAGCACAGCCTATAACTGCTATAAGAATAGCGGCAGCCCCGTCGCCCGTCGCAGACAGTCCCCGCCTAAAGCCTAGCACCGAAATGGCCCGAGGACCGTTACGAAAGAATCTTCAAGAGGCTACAATAAGGACATAGATGAGCTACACGAAAGGATGACTGTATATGAAAAAATTATTTCGATCAACGACAGACAGCAAGCTGACAGGTCTATGCGGAGGCATCGGACAATGGCTCGGCATTGATTCCACTATTGTTAGATTGTTAGTTGTCATTGCGGCGTTCTTCAGCTTCGGAACGGTTATACTCGCATATTTTATAGCTACCCTCTTTATCCCAAAAGCAATTAACAACGACTTTCGATTTGCCGATCACTACTAAATCAAATAAACGAATGCAAATGAAAATAAAACCAAACACAAACTTTTAAGGAGAGATTATCAATGGGAATTTTACAACGAGTAGTTAGTATGACAAAGGCAGCAGCAAATGAAATGTTGGATAAGATGGAAAATCCGGTCATGATGCTTAATCATTATTTGAGAGATTTGGATGAGGAAATTGCCAAAACGGAGCATGCGCTAGCACAGCAGCAAGCACAGGATCGTATGCTGCAATCTAAACTAAGTGAATTCAGCGGACAAGTAAGCTATTACGAGGGTAAAGCAGAGCAAGCGGCAGTTGAGGAACGTGAAGCAGAAGCACGTACGGCGCTTGAAGCGAAGCTGTTGTATCTAGAACAAGCCGAAGAAACGGCAAGACTGCAGCAGCTAGCAAAGCAAGCGGTACTTGACCTCGGTTATCGCATTGAGGCATTAAAAGAAGAGAAAACACGGCTGCAAGGAAAACGCGCTGAGCTCATTACCCGCGTGCAGCAGACAACTGCAACTTCTACTGGCTATTCCAACTCCCTACATGGCAGCTCCGCTTCACAAGGGTTCGATCGGATTGAACAGAAGGTGATGGAATTAGAAGCACAACGTGACCTTACGAAAGGTTCATACAACAGCTTACATGCTGGCGCATATGGTTCCGATCAGCAGCTCGAGCAGCGCAAAGCTCGTGTGGATGAAGAACTTAAACGGCTTCAAACTAAAAAAGCCTAAATACAACTTAAAGCGGCGGGCAAGACGTATAGTAACGTCATTGACCGCCGCTTCATTCGTTAGAATATTTATTTTAAATTAGGATGAAGAAGAGCTAATAAATTGAAATACGCCAATTGCGATCAGTAGAACGACGAATATAAGGACGAACCACAGTACAAACTTAAGAGCGTTAGAAGAATTCGATTTACGTTGAAGTTTTTCCTCGACGTTAACTAATCGTTCTTTAAGCTCCTGTATTTCTTTTTCCTGTTGCTGCATTCTTACCCCTCCCTGGCAAATAATTTCGATTGACAAGAATATATTTTCTTTACATTTTTCATTCTCTTGTAGATTTAAAAAAACGCTAGATCATCAATATATCATGATCTAGCGTTTTTTTTCATTTATTTACTAATTTTACAGCAATTCTTTAACTGTTGTTTGTTCGATGAAAGTCGATGTTGTCAGTTCCATATTAACAAAATCGTCGTCCCTTCACCCGGTGTTGTTTTAACCATAATCCTGCCACCCATAGCTTCAATCAGTCCCTTCGATATAGCCATGCCAAGTCCAGAACCATTGGTGGTGGATGCGGTATCCGTGCCGCGATAATAACGCTCAAAAAGCCGATTTAATGTAACTTCATCCATACCATCGCCATCATCGGAGAATTTTATCGTTATTCCGCCACCTTCTTCATCCGCCAGAAGCGATACCGTCAAAACGGTATCAGGCGGGTTATGAAGCAGCGAATTAGCGGTTAAATTATTAACTACCCTCTCCAGCCAAGGTGTATACAATTGGAACCAGACATCATCTTGCGCAGCATGAAATACAATTCGCTGTTTTCCGTAAGCAGGATCAGCGGCAGCCTGTTCAAGCGCTTCATAAAGCCAGGCGTTTAGTTCAACCTTCATCGTCTCAGGAGGAAGAATTCCCGACCTCAATCGGTACGTCATAGCAAGATCGCTGATCAACATATCCATATGAGCCGATTTTTCCAGCATCGTCGCAGAAAATTTACGTACCTCCTCCTGAGACCAATCATATGCCGGCTCCGCTAATAAATGGGCATAACCAGTTATTGAGGATAACGGCGTCTTCAAATCATGGGTAACGCCAGCAATCCATTCTTCTCTCAGGCTTTCCGTTTGCTCCCGCATCGCTTGCTCTCTCTTCAAGGCATTGGATAGCTTTTCAATAGAAACCATCACATCAGCAAAAACACGATACCTTCGCCGCCATTTTCCTGCTGACGTTCGGCTTCGATGGAGACCTCTACGATCGACAGGTTCTTCATACACGGTTTTCCCTATTGAATCCAGCCATACAAGCATGTGCAGCATCGGGGCGCCAAAACGATGGGCTTGCCATAGTGAGAGGAGTACGAACAAGACCAGTAAGGAGATAAACAAGAAAATGGACCCGATAATGACTACCTGTGCTTCCTCCGGTATCCATTTCTTTTTGCCCGATTCTCCCGCTACAGTATTCGGTTCTCCGACAAGCCAGGTGTTTCCAGTTTTTGCATCATACGAGGTTGCTATCCGGTAACCGTATCTTTCACTGTACAATGTGCGAAGCGCAAGTTCCGGAACGGAGTATAGCGAAGGCACCGCATCGGGCTTGTTATAGGAGTCCAGTTCCAATCCTGCCGAATCGATCAGTTGAACAAAAGCATGAGCCGATCTTATTTTTCCTGATAAGGCATCTGGAAGGACTAATTTTTTTTCRGAAACAATGAATTCGACTTCATTTAATTGTTCCAATATAGGCTCTATTACTTTTGGAGCCCCATAGACCATTGTGAATTTCTTCCCATCCTTCTGCTGTATCCATAACGCAATCTGGTAAGGAAATGCGCTCTTCCCCATCCAGTGTTCCACTAATTCACCTGGCCCGTATTGGTTAGGAACATCTTTGGGCGTGTTATAAGCACTAGCAACTTTTCCATTCTCATCTAGGCTTTGCAGCCAGCCATTGTTTTTCTTCACCTGCCTCAGCAAGCTGGGTGCAAACGTAATGCCATTCTTGCCAAGCTTAGAGGATTCTACCATCTGTTCTAACCCTACACTGGCAAAATCACGTGTTATGTTAATCTCGCTAAACCGCTGCAGCATCCAATAAAAGGTTAGCGCAGCTATGAGAAGAACGATCATTCCTGCTATTGCGAGTTGAAGAACGAACTTCAGTGTTAGTTGTCGCTTAATATTCATGGCATAGTAAGCTCCTGCTGATCCGCTTTAACTAGTTTGTAGCCCATACCTCTGACGTTAACGATAAATTTTGGGTTAGACGGATCAGCTTCAATTCTTTCTCTTATCCGATGAATATGAACCATGACCGTATTGTCATCACTGAAGGCTTCTTCACCCCAAACCTTCTCATACAGCTCGCTTTTACTGAATATTCGATTAGGGTTTTTGCATAGAAAAAGCAGCAGCTGAAACACAAGCGCAGGACATGAAACAGCCTGTCCTTCAATAAACAGCTCACCTGCTGTCTCTTCTAATTTAAATCGGCCGTAATCAAATACGTTGGATTTTCGATTGAGAGAATCTTCTGAGATATTCTTTAAGGCAGCAGTCTCCGTTGACGAACTAAAGTACCGCCGCAGCTGCGCCCTTATGCGGGCTACCACTTCCAGTGGATTAAATGGTTTGGTAATGTAGTCATCTCCGCCAATTGCAAACCCTGTCAGCTTGTCGAAATCCGATGTTCTCGCGGTTAGAAATAAAATTGGCGCGTTCGTCGTTTGCCGGATAAAAGGACATATTTCAATTCCGCTGCGCCCTGGCAGCATCACATCCAATACAATTAAATCGTATTTTTTAGCTTCACAAGCTTCAATGGCTTCTTCACCCGATTGCACGGTATCAATATTCATGTAGCCTTCCTTGCGCAATACCGTCTGCAAAAGCTCCAGTAGCGCTTGCTCATCATCAACGAGCAAAATCGATGCATGGTTCATTCGTGCCAGCTCCTTCCGCCAACTGATGTTTATATCATCATAGCATGATTTTTTTCACTTTAAATCATTCTAATCTTAAGGGAAGCTTAATTCGTTTCCATTCACCCTTCTTAAAGTTAAGAGTGCGTTAATGATGGGTTTCATAAGAGCTAAGACTCTGCTGCTACAATGGTATTATCGGGAGGCGATGAAAATGAAAAAAGGAGCAACGAATTATATATATGGTACAGCAATGACTGCAAAAACGGCATTAGCTGCCGGTTCACTAGCTTTACTTCTAGCCGCTTGCAGCGGAGAAAATTCAGCAGTGACCACCAACACAGGAGCTGTGCCAACAATGAGCCCCACGGAGACAACGAACCAATTACTTATGCCAGACGACTTGCCAAAGGCGCTGCTGGACGGCAAGTATAAGGAAATTTATGCCCGTTTTAATCAACCTTTAAAAGATGCGGTAAGCGAAGCAGATTTAGAAAAGAYGGGAGAGGAATTTACGAATGGGATCCATAGCTTCGAGAAATCCTCTACTATACAGCTTAATGGTTACGACCGGCGCATATGGGTGAGTGATGAGGGGAATAAGGGGCTGCTCGGAATGTTTGATTCTGACGGAGTCATTACATCAATTCAAGTTCAGGAACTAACCTCCTCACCTGAAACCGATTCGAAGCTGAGCAAAAATAAATATGCTTTACCTTTTGAGGGCGACTGGTTCGTATTTTGGGGCGGCGAGAATGTTCTTGTGAATTATCATTATGAACTAGAGATTCAGCGATACGCGTACGATTTTATCCAAACAAAGGATCATTTTTCCTATAAAGGTGACCCGCTCAAAAATGAAAGCTATTTTGCCTTCGGGAAAGAAATCATTGCTCCAGCGGATGGTACAATCATATCGGTAGTGAATGATATTTTAGATAATGCGCCTGTTGGGGTAATGAATCCGAATGAACCTGCTGGGAATAATGTCGTCATTGATCACGGTGGAGAATACAGCCATCTGGCGCATCTCAAGAAAGGCTCTGCAACAGTTAAGCCAGGAGACAAGGTCAAAAAAGGCGACGTCATCGGTCTGACCGGCAATTCAGGCAATAGCAGTGAGCCCCATTTGCATTTTCAGCTATCGGACGGACCCGAACTATTCACTGCCCGATCCATCAATGTGAAGTGGGAAAATGCGATGAAGCCGACTCAAGGCGAAACCATTTCCTCAGCTAATTAGATAAATAATAACTGGAGGAACATTATGATTGAATGGATTCAGCAAACGGATGGGATATGGCCATATATTGTTTCATTTTTACTTGCAGCAGCGCCGTGGTTGGATGTATTTCTAGTCGTACCTCTTGGCATCGTAGCAGGATTGTCGCCAGTAGCAGTAGCCATTATCGGTTTTGCAGGCAACTTTCTTTTGGTACTGCTCCTGGGCCTGTTTTTCAAACAATTTTCGAAGTGGAATACGAATCGGAAATTGAAGAAGGGCATTACCACAACATCAAAAAAGGAGACTCGAGCAAGGCGAATTTGGGAGCGTTACGGCCTTCCCGGACTTGCCCTGCTGGCGCCCCTTATTGTGGGTACCGACATCGCGGCTTTATTAGCTTTGTCATTAGGCTCTTCGCGAAAACGCGTCATTCAATGGATGGCAGTCAGCCTTGCCGTATGGACCATTGTAATGGCGCTCGGCTCTGTTTATGGATTCAGCTATATGAAAATAATTTAATTGCGATGATCGAGCATACAGGCTCACTTAAAACCTATTGCTCAAACAGAAAAAAGGGTTATCTCACATTGGTGTATTCACCTTTGTAAGATAACCCTTTAGTATTTAGTCTTTTAAATCAAATTAGATTTTTTGAGAAGTCTTTGGATGATCACAGCCACTTCTGCTCTCGTGATTTCATCTTTTGGAGCAAGCACAGTACTGCTTCTGCCTGAGAAGATCTCCACTTGCAAGCAATCGAGGATGCTGCTCTTCGCCCACTCGGATGCGGCATTCGCATCTTTATAAGGAAGCAGCAATTCTCCAGCTTCACTTGCTGCAAGACTCGGTTTCAAGCCGGTGATTTTCATTGCTTTTGCAATGATCGCCATGGCTTGCTCTCTCGTTATTTTGTCCATAGGACGGAAGGTTCCATCTTCATATCCATTAATAAGACCATTTGAAAATGCGGTTTGAATATAGCTGCTATACCATTCATTTTTGTTCACATCCGAGAATGACGATGAGCTTGCCTCCAATTTCAAACCTAATCCCCGAACGATAATAGCAGCAAACTCCGCACGAGTAATCGATTTATTTGGATTAAACATTTCATTGCCAACACCCGTTATTACCATTCGTGAACCCATATCATTCACAGCTTCTTTTGCCCAATGCCGCTCTACATCCTTAAACGCAAGTGGATGCCAGACAATGGTATACGTGCTGTTCGTTAAGCTGTTCACTACGGCATAATACTTTTCGTTCTTAACGACAAGTCTAGTTGGAACATGACGAACAGATCCATCTGGTTCAACCACAATCCCTGTCGTTATTCGGTTAGGATCAACACCAGCTGGAATAGCTATCATTCTTTCTACATACGCATCGAATTTAGAAACTTCAATCGTTTTTCCATCATACGAAGCTCGCACTGTAAAATTAAGCGGTGGAACAACCATCTCAAACTGGCCTTTAACTGCTGCACTTTCCACCATTTTTATGGTATCTGCTATTGGCTTGGCAATCTCTATCTCGAGCTTGAGGTCTTGAAGATTTAATTTTTTTCCAAAAAGCTTAGTGAGTGCATCGATACTGATCTGTGATGCAGGTATCGTATACGTAAATTGATCATGTTGAAGGACTAAGACAGCTTGCTTTAGTTCCAAATCAGAAATGATCTGCCCATTTATCTGTGAAGCATAAACATCTGAGCTGCCTTTTAGCGGAATCGTAATGACAGCACGCTGACCCTCAGACTCCAATCTGTTCTTAAGCTTATTCGGATCCACGATAATGGTTGTGACCTTTTGGTTATTCACAATTGCTGTAGTCGCTTTACCTGCATATTCAATTTTACCGTTCACCAGCACTTCAACATCGGTTTCGTCCGTTTTTGGCGGGTTTGGCTGTGAAGGTTCAATCGAATAAGTTGTTACCGTCAAGACATTCGAGTTTCCTGCATTCGCTCCGCCTGTTACAACTAATCGGAAGTCATATCCCGTTGCGGCGGACAAACCTATTACTGTCGCTGTTGTTGCATTCGTGGCAAGCGCTCCAGTTGTCGCTGTTGTCCACGTATTTGCACCTGTTGGTGATTGCTCAACTTTAATATTTGTTGCGCCTGTTGCTGCGCTCCATGTGAACGTTGCGCTTGTTCCCGTTTTGCTTGCACTCGCGAAGTCTGTTAGTGCGATCGGGTTTGTCGTCACCGTTACTACGTTCGAGTCGCCAGCATTTGCTCCGCCTGTAACTACTAGACGGAAGTCATAACCTGTTGCGGCGGACAAGCCTGTTACTGTCGCTGTTGTTGCATTTGTGGAAAGAGCACCTGTTGTCGCTGTTGTCCATGTGTTTGTACCTGTTGGCGATTGTTCAATTTTCAAACCGGTTGCACCCGTTGCTGCGCTCCATGTGAAGGTTGCGCTTGTTCCTGTTTTGCTTGCACTCGCGAAGTCTGTTAATGCGATCGGGTTTGTCGTTACCGTTACTACGTTCGAGTCGCCAGCATTTGCTCCGCCTGTAACTACTAGACGGAAGTCATAACCTGTCGCTGCAGATAAGCCTGTTACTGTAGCTGTTGTTGCATTGGTCGCAATCACGCCTGTCGTCGCTGTTGTCCATGTGTTTGTACCTGTTGGTGATTGCTCCACTATAATGTTTGTTGCACCTGTTGCTGCGCTCCAAGTGAACGTTGCGCTTGTTCCCGTTTTGCTTGCACTCGCGAAGTCTGTAAGTGTAATTGGGTTAGTAGTCACCGTTACTACATTCGAGTTGCCTGCATTTGCTCCGCCTGTAACTACTAGACGGAAGTCATAGCTTGTCGCTGCCGACAAGCCTGTTACCGTTGCTGTTGTTGCATTGGTCGCAATAGCTCCAGTTGTCGCTGTTGTCCACGTGTTTGCACCTATTGGTGATTGCTCAACTTTAATATTTGTTGCTCCTGCTGCTGCGCTCCAAGTGAACGTTGCGCTTGTTCCCGTTTTGCTAGCACTCGCGAAGTTTGTAAGTGCAATCGGGTTTGTCGTCACCGTTACCACATTCGAGTCGCCTGCATTTGCTCCGCCTGTAACTACTAGTCGGAAGTCATAACCTGTCGCTGCCGACAAGCCTGTTACTGTCGCTGTTGTTGCATTCGTGGAAAGAGCACCTGTTGTCGCTGTTGTCCACGTGTTTGCACCTGTTGGTGACTGCTCAACTTTAATGTTTGTTGCGCCCGTTGCTACGCTCCAAGTGAACGTAGCGCTTGTACCGGTTTTGCTTGCATTCGCGAAGTCTGTTAGTGCGATCGGGTTTGTCGTCACCGTTGCTACGTTTGAGTCGCCTGCATTTGCTCCGCCTGTTACAACAAGGCGGAAGTCATAACCTGTCGCTGCCAACAAGCCTGTTACTGTTGCTGTTGTTGCATTCGTGGAAAGAGCACCTGTTGTAGCTGTTGTCCACGTGTTTGCACCTGTTGGTGTTTGCTCCACTTT
>NZ_JBFTSN010000198.1:0-11358 GCF_056400045.1 Paenibacillus sp. 01L418 | reverse complement strand
CCCAAGCTCCGCGCACAGATCTCTTATTTGTACATAACCTGTTGCTTCGGACAAAATCGAGTCGAGCTCTTTGCCGTTTACGGTAACCTTTTTCCCCGTCCAATCAATCTTCGCTCCGAGCGCTTCACCAAGCAGCCTTGCCGGTACCCAAGTTGTACCCTTGAGCAAGTAGCCATCTGAAATAACCTCTCCCTTGTACAAAACGACAACAAGCTCTGCATCCTTCAGCTTCTCTGGCTTAGGCAGCGGCGTGCTGCCTAAAACATCATATTTTTTCAACCCATACTGCGAAATAATGGCTTTTAATTTGGCTGGATAAGCCGGATCTGTCGCATAGCCGCATGCGTACAGCATGTCAGCTTGCTGTTCTGGCGTCACTGCCTTGCGAACACGCTCATAACGCGAAGTAGCCAGCAGCAAATCCAAATCCTTATAAAAATGATAGACGCTCTCATAGGCTCGGAAAGCAGCGCGAGTACTCTCGCTTCGGCCATCGACGACCTCCCATGTTCCTTTAACGACCGCTTCTCCGTGCCAATATGCATTCGTCTGTCCACTGCCCACCTTGATACCGCCTAAGTTGTACCACGGGTGAATAACACCGCCGGTTTCGAGTACATTTTGCGCTAAACGTACGGATGGAAACATCGTTGATCCTTCTCGCCTTATTCTTATAACCGTCGGAGCTAATTGTTCAATAAATTGTTGTTTCGTCAGCTGTGCCATCGTCTGTCTCCTTTCTACTGTCCACTTTGGCTTGCCATCTATTGCCTTGTCCTTATCTTTGTATGCTGTGAAAGCGCAAGTGGCAATGGACAAAGTGGTATGAAAGGTCGACTCTACCACTATGTTTTTTTGCATTTTAAATATAAAAGGGCCGCATCCTCAGATTGTTCATTCTGATGGAGCGGCCTTTTCTGTATGAATTGAATACTATAGGAGTCCATAAAAGCGGCGCGTATTGGCTAGCATTATTTCCGCAACCTGCACAGCTGGCAGCTGCTTTATATTCGCAATATGCTTTGCTGCATCTGCAGCCATTGCAGGCCGCGTCTGCTGACCCGCATAGATTTCCTCGAACGGCCATGGCCCATCCGTTTCCACCATCAGCAGCTCAATGGGATACTCCCTTACAAGCTGCTGTATTTCTGCCTCGTAAGCGACGTCTGGCGTTATCGACACCAAGTAGCCGCTTGCCACCATTCGGCGGATAACCTCAGCATCACCCTTGAACCAATGAAAATGCGCTCTGCGAACACCATGCCGCTCCAATATGTCGCAAGCTTTGCCGGCGTCCTCATATACTGCATGCAATACAATCGGACGATCAAGTTCGTTGGCCAGCGCAGCAAACCGATCCAGCAGCTGCAGGTATGGATTCTCATCAAAAACGATATTTCCCCCAGCTTGCTGCGCTTCTGTTCGCGTATAATACGGCAGCCCTACTTCGCCAATTGCAAACCGTTCCCCTGCTTCATGACGCAAACGAATCCAATCGAATAGCTCATCAAGCTCCTTATCGGCTGGTATGGGCTGTTCTGGGTGGAAACCATAAGCAGGGTGCACACGCCCTGCGTAACGCAGGGCAATGTCACGGTTCACAATAGACGATTCCAAATGCATAGATACGGCAATCACAGCTGCTACACCTTCTGCGAACGCACGCTCTAGAAGCTCATCACGCTGCTCTGCTTCATACAAATCAATATGAATATGCGCGTCTATGCATGTGCCTTCCTGCTGAGGAGATTCCGAGTACAATTGCCCTTCGCGCGGATCATTGCTTGTTTGTATCGCCATCTATACGTTTCCTTCCTTCGCACCCGTCTTAAGCAGATCATAAATGCGCTGCTTCATCGCATAAAACCGTGGGTCTGTCCATAAAGACTCATGACGCGGACGCTCGAATGGCACTTGAAATTCCTCCAGCACCACTGCCGGCGATGGTGACAGCACAATAATCCGATCCGATAGAAACAAAGCCTCTTCAATACTATGGGTAACGAGCAGCACCGATCTTCGATTCAGCTCCCAGATCGACATAAGCCACTGCTGCATTTGCTGCCGCGTCAAGGCGTCCAGTGCGCCAAACGGTTCATCCAGCAGCATGAGATTCTGCGGAGCAAGCAGTGCCCGGAGGAAAGAAACCCGCTGCTGCATTCCTCCAGAGAGCACATGCGGATAAGAATCCGCATATTCCTGCAGCCCGATTCGCTCGAGCCATTCCTTTGTCCTCGCCTTCGCGAGTTTTTTATCAACGCCAGAGATCGTAAGAGACAACTCTATATTGCCGGCAACGGTTTGCCATGGAAGCAGCGACGATTGCTGCGGCATATAGGAAATATGTCCGCGTTCGCCCGTCGTTTGCTTGCCATCGATCCAAATTTCGCCTTCCGTAGGACGTTCCAAACCGCCGATAATTTGAAACAAGGTTGTTTTACCGCTGCCGGACGGCCCTACAATCGATACGAACTCCCCATCTGCTATTGAAATGGATAACCCGCCAAGCACTTCTTTGCTCATCTGTCCTTTGCCAAACTTCATTCGAATATTTTGCGTTTGAAGCGTCACTGAATGATGCTCAGCACGATTGACCACTGTCAGCTCACCTCTTTCTCAGGGCGCCAACGTATGACAAGACGCTCCGCTAACGTTACTAAACCAAATAAAGTCAAGCTCAGCGCAACGATGATGGCAACTGCCGCAAATACACGATCTGGCATAAAACCTTTGGACGAAATAAGCATAAATGAGCCAAGACCCTTGTTTGTACCAAGCCATTCGGCAACAACCGCACTTAACACACTATATGAAGCCGCAATCTTCAAGCCGGAAAATAAATGAACAATCGCATGAGGAAGCTCTAGTTTCCAAAACAGCTGCCATTTGCGAATACCGATCATTTGCAAATAGTTGCGAAGCTGTGCATCGGTATTCATAAGCCCGCTCAGCATGGCAACCGTGATGGGGAAAAAACATACCATGATGACCAGCAGCGCCTTTGGCAGCATGCCATAGCCTAGCAGCATCGTCAAAATTGGAGCAATCGCTATGATGGGTACGTTTTGCGACAGCACGAGCAGTGGATATACCGCCGATCGAACGCCAGGAATTAAATGCAGCAAAGCGGCGAGCATTAAGCCCAACGCCGATCCTCCCACAAATCCGAGCAGCATGATTTTCACCGTCGCTCCCGTATGCATCATTAACCTTGGCCAAATTTGGATGGCCTCTTGTACAATTGAAATTGGTGATGGAAACTCCCATTGTTGAAATAATCCAAGCCATGCAGCTGCCTGCCAGCAGACGAGCAGCACGATCAGTAGGGCTGCTGGCTGCCATATTTTCGACCAAATCGATTTCTTATTGCCCATCTGGATATTTCTCCAGCAGCCTGCCCATGGAAGCGCCGTTTGCCGGATTGTAGTAAATTTTAATTTGTGAAATAACGGACGGGCAGCCCAYCTCCGCCATCGCCTCGCTCATCGACTGCACGACGCTGAGCAGATGGCTCAGCTCACCCTCCATCGTCGTTTCAAGCGGTGCTACACGATAAGGAACACCTGCCGCTTTAATGATTTCAATTGCACGATCCACGTAAGGAATAACACTTTCGCCGCCTGGCGTTGTCGGTAATATTTGAATACTTACTAATGCGTTTGCCATTTGATTTCCTTCTTTCTCATCGTTGTAAGTGAGAGCGGGCTTTCCCGCCCTCCGTATGTTCGAATAGCTTATTGTGGTAAAAATTCGTTCGTAAATGCATTCTCCGCTTCAAGCTCCTTCTCCAGCAGCTTGTGCTCAAACATCCATGCCGCATAGTTTTCCCATACGCTTAGCTTCTGTTCGCCCCAGCGCGGTGCGTCATCCTGATATTTCGAGCTTAACCATTTTTGGCTGGCGCGCACAAGCTCCGCATTCAAATCCGGCTCTGCTTTTATTAAAATTTCTGCTGCATCCTCCGCATTGCTGATCGCGTATTGGTAGCCTTTAGATACGGCAGCTGTAAACGCTTTGACTGTTTCCGGTTTATTCATAATCAAATCTTCGTTCGTCACGATTACCGGCGTATAATAATCCAGTTTGTCGCTGTAGTCTGTTAAATAAACCATATTGATCTTCTCGCCGCGCAGCTCTGCTTCCACGCCAGTCCATGCATAGTAAATCCATGCAAAGTCAATATCGCGTTTCACCGCCGTAAAGAAGTCGCTGTCGCCGATGCTCATGATGTTTACTTTGCTCACATCTGCGCCCTTCTCCTGCATAATCGATTGAATGACCGCCTCCTCAACAGGAGCGCCCCAGCCGCCATACGTTTTGCCTTCAAATTTCTCAGGTGAATCGATTCCCTTTGCAAGCGGTGAAGCAAAACCTGAGGTATTGTGCTGAATGACAGCGGCGATCGATACGAGCGGCACGCCTGCAATTCTCGCCATCGTGACAGACTCCTGATAACTTACGCCAAACTGCACATTGCCCGAAGCGACCATTTGATCGGCACCGCTTTGTCCTGGTTGAATAATTTCAACGTCCAGTCCTTGCTCCTTAAAAAAACCTTTATCTCTAGCTACATAAAGTCCGGTATGATTCGTATTTGGTGTCCAGTCGAGTACAACCTGCACCTTCTCTAGCGGCTTGTCCGCTGTTCCCTCTTGCTCTTTCGGCTGTTCGCCCTTGTTCCCAGCGCCACCGCCGCAGCCTGCCAGCGCCAATACGAACACAAGCATCGCGGCCACGATTTTCCACGACAAATGCCCTGTTTTTTTCTGATTCATGATGTTGTTCCCCTCTCCATGCTTCGATTCTTATAGGCGACGACTCCTCGTAGTATCCGGTTCCATGGCTGCATCATTCTAATCGCAACAAAAAAAAGCGTCCCCCTAATCCGGAGGACGCCATATCATTGGCTGTGCAGCTGTTTATACAGCAAATGCTTGATCAATTTGATCTCGCCTGCTTGCTAAACAGAGCTTCTGTCCCTACGCTGGCATTATCCAGATCAGGTTTAACGGGTCGGAATTGTATAGATAATCCCCTCTCAGCCGGCCTAACCAGCTCCCCGGAACATATTCGGTTTCGTCAATACCATTCATTGTATAGCAAAACCCGCATTTAATGCTAGTTTTTTTTGAAAATGATTATCATCAAGCCACGATACTCATCCTCTTACTATATACGGCAGCCAGAACGTGCAGCTCCTGCACCAGCTGTCATTGCCCTAAATCAACATGCTCATCCAGCCATTCAACCTTTGCTTCTTCAGCGGCCTTCGAACTTTCTAAGTCTGCCTTTCCTTTGGTCTCTGCTGCTGGAGCAAGGCGTCCATATACGAGCAAATAAGCGGCTGTCAGCTCTTTTGACATCTCTTCAGACGTTAGCTGCTCTAACAGATGGATGTATTCTAGCTGCTCCTGCGGTTTATTATCCGCACGTGTAATCTTCACATAGGTAAAACCGGCCTGCAAATAAAGCTGGCTAACTTGTTCTGCTGAGTACTGTGATGCCGCTTGATGCTGTGCTTGTGCATTAGCAGGATCTAAATATTGCCGAATATTGTTGAAATAATAGCGATTGGCAAAGCACCCGACTAGCCAGCCGCCAGGCTTTAGAAGACGAACTAGATTTTTCATGGCTTGCGGTGTCCCGTATGCATGAGCATCTCCGATTACGATGCCGTCAAGACCTTCAGCAGGCAGCCTCCAATCCTTCGGATCGTTCGAGCGGAATACGGTAATTCCCGAAGCTTCTGCTACTCTAGCCGCCAGCTCATTACGCTCAACTCCGTACCATATTGCGGATGGGAATTGCTTCTTCATATGCAAAATCGTAGCTCCGCACCCGCAGCCTATTTCCATAATCGAGCAATTCTCGCGTCTGTACTCATGCGATTCCCGCTCAATTACGGTGCTAAAATCCATTCTAATATACGTTGCATCACCAGGGTCAAAGCCCCATTTGGACATAAAAACAATGGCATTTTTTCTGAAATTTTGTACATATTGTTCTGGCTCTGAGCTAAAGGAGATGCTCCCGTAATGATGAATAAACGTATCGCCGCACAGCATCAGCTTATATCCCGCCAGCCGGAGCCGCAGGCTATAATCATCATCTTCAAAGTTGCCGATACCGAAGATCTCGTCGAGCGATCCCGTTTTCTCCCATGCTTCTCTCCGCAGCAAAAGGCAGTAGCCGACCAGCTTCACGCGCTCCTCCCATTTTGTTCTGTCAGGGTTGGCATGCAGTGCCGAAGCAAACAGCTCCATTTCATCTATCGTCGTATAGGTGACCGGGATCGTCGTCCAGTAGGAAGCCGAATTCGTAACGGGGCTGACCGCCCCGATTCGTTCATCACTAAATAAGCAGCGCTTGAGACCGTCAAGCCAGCTTGGCGTTACGATTGTATCGTTATTTAGCAGCATCAGAAGATCGCCCGAGGCCGCGGCCAATCCTTGGTTGCAGCCCTTAGGAAAGCCAGCATTGCAGCCATTGTCGATTACGATGATATCGCTCTCGCTTTTAGCCCATTTTACTGTATCATCCGTCGAACCATTATCTACAATAATCAGCTCATAGCTGCCTCTCTGCGTATGTCTCCGAATACTCTCCACACATTGCTTCGTGTATTCAAGCTTATTATAGGTAACGAGAATAATGCTTGTCATGCAGCTATTGGCATCGCTCACGCGTATCCTCCTCAAGCAAGCATAAACGGCTCACTTACCCATAAAATATGTCAGCCTATCCGCTTGGGTGAGCACTGTGCGCAACTTTCAATCATGCAGCCTTTTTGTATTTCTTGCGTATTCCAACGGCTAGCATAAGCAGCGGCAGCACAATTTGGAACAACGGCGCAATCTTCAGCGTAACATCAAGTCCAATCCAAATATGGGAAGTATTATTTGCTTCGATAAACGACGCCCCATAAATAATGAGACCAATGGGCAGCACACAATATCGGTAGGCAATACCAGTGATCATATTGAACATGAATACCGATGCCATGTATAGCGCAGTCATTTTGACATATAGACCGATGAACAGAAGCAAGGTTACAAGCACATCAAGCCTCTCCAATATATTAGCAAGCCTAATTAACTGCACAACCTCAAGCAGCGGCAGTGCTGTAAGCGAGGACAGCTCCGGCCCTAATAYGCATAGCGTAATGATATTCATTAGAATTAGAAATAAGGATACGCCAATATAGGCCTTGTAAGTGACTGGCCCAATCCCTTTCTTCTCGCTCACGTGCTTCCAAAAAACGAAAAAAATAACCATTTGCCCAAATGGAAAAGATACTAAATCTGGAAAGGCCGCCTTCACGACAGGCCCAATCCCGTGTTCAAAAACGGGAAGCAAATGTGCTATTTTGGGCAACCTGGCAACAAACAGGAGCAAAATAATAAAAGCATAGCTGAGCGCTGCAATCGGAAATAGAAGCTGTACGACACGGACAAATACTTCCACTCCCTTGCTGACGGTATAAGCGGCGGCGCTGATAATCAGCAGCATAACAATCCATTTCGGCGTAAAGGTCAGCAGCGCCGTCATCGTAAGCTCTCCGACGTCCCGTACGTTGCGCATCGATTCATAAGCAAACCATAACGCGTGAAGTGTGCCTACAAAGCCGCCGATCCATTTTCCGAAGTGTATAACATAAAGCTCAGCAAGCTCCGAATTTGGGGAGCGCTTCTGCACCTGGACGTATATAACGATAAGCAGCAGACCAGCAATCGCAGCAAGCGTCATCGCCAGCCAAGCATCCTGCTTCGCCTGTATGCCGAGCTCGAACAAAGGGGTGCTGCCTATCAAAAAAACGATGATCAAAATCGAAAGCTGGTTTTTGCCAATCTGCTGCATAGGGTCTCCTTTCTGCTTATGTTATTGGTGGTTCTTTTCCTGCGCCTTCTTAAATCCACTTCCGCTAAGACCAGTTGAATTCAAATTCACCTTAACTTTCATCTTTACTTCGATGTTCGAAAACTGCTCCGACCAGCTGCCCGACGTTTTTAACCATTGCTTTGGATATTTATTGTGAATGATCGTTCCGAAGCCGATTACATCTGCTTTATGCTTACTAACAGCGCTCCAGCCTTTTTGCATAATTGCGGCAATCTCGTCCTCAATCCGTTTTTGTATCTTCTCTATTTCTTTCGGATTCATGAGATCACCCTCGCAATTGTACTCCATCAGCGTTCCAGTCGCCTTTACGTTCAAATCCATCAGCCAATTGCCATCTGAAGATTTAGGAGTCTGCGTTGTATCCGAATGTGTGATGCGAATAGATGAGTTTTTCGGCTCGTTCTTGTCCGCTGAGCATGCGAATGAAACCGTCGTTTTTTTTACTTGATTTGCAAGCCACATCACGCCTTGACTTTCTTCGTTGTTGATCCAGCCTACCAGCTTGTCACCTTCAATAAGGCCCAGTTCAAACAATCTGACCTTTKAAGGTGTACTGGTGTACGCAAGCTGCCCGGCATTGTCCACACTTTCTTTCGTACCGGACACAATTAATCCGGGTATGCCAGTAGCCCTTGTCGTTCCCAGCAAATCCAGCAGTACTTTATGAATGGTCATTTGACGGAAGGCTGAGCTGTTCATCTCTTCATTATTGATCATGCGCTGTATGGCTGCGCCTGGAATTTTCTCAAGCGGAATCAATTGTTCGAGCATCCGGCGCGCGCTTCCCTTTGACAAGAAAACGCTCACCGTCTCGCGGGAATCATGATTGCGCAAATAGGTGTCTAGAAGTGGTCCCAGTCCTTTGCGCGCAGCAGCCTGACCGATAATGACAATTTGATTATGTGCGAAATAGAGGCGCCGCGACGTCTCCTGGCTTGCTTTGCTGACCGCGCTTCTGAAGCTTTCCCCTTGCGTGGAAAAAACATGGACCGCCGCTGTGCTGTTGCTCGCGCTTTGACTGGAAATGGCTTCCGGTATGACCACTTGATACGACAACACCCATTTCCCATCCTTCCAATCAACGCCGGTAGCAGAAACAATCGCAATATCATTCAGCTCTATGCGATTCCAGCAGCCCGTTGCCAGCAAACAAATGAGCATCGGCAGCAGCAGCCTCCATTTTTTCATGGCAGGTTCCCCCTTTCATTACGCCTTATCGGAATGACGCTGTGCCTGCGGTTTTTTTCCGTTCGGCCGCCGCCTTGGATTACGCAGATTCAAATCTAGAGGTCGAAGCACGACCGCCCACCATGGCAGCCTGACGAACACGTCTCGCCATGGTCCTTGCTTTGTAGGACCTGGTGCCAGCGGAGACATATATGGCACTCCGAACGAGCGCAGCGATACCAAATGGATCAGCATAAACAATACAGAAATGAAAATGCCGAAAAACCCAAAAATACCGGCCATAATCATAAAGATAAAACGAATAATGCGAGATGTGGCCGCCATGTTGAATTCCGGCATTACAAAATTGGAAATCGCCGTAAAGGATACGATGATCACCATACCCGCTGACACGATGCCCGCCTGAACAGCCGACTGGCCGAGTACGAGAGCGCCCACGATAGATATGGCGGGCCCAATCGCCCGCGGCATTCGTAATCCTGCTTCTCGCAGCACCTCGAAAGTGACCTCCATCAACAGCGCCTCAACCAGTCCAGGGAACGGAATCCCTTCTCGCTGCGCCGCTAGACTAATGAGCAGCGTTGTCGGAAGCATCTCCTGATGAAAGGTTGTAACTGCGATATACAAGGCAGGCAGCAGAATGGACACGATATATGAACCGTAACGGATGAGACGAACGAAGGATGCAATATCATATCGTTGATAATAATCCTCTGGCGATTGAAAAAACGAAAAAAATGTAGTCGGGGCCATTAAGACCATAGGCGAGCCGTCTATCATTACCGCTACTCTTCCCTCCAGCAGCGCTGCTGCCACGGAGTCCGGCCTCTCTGTATTTGAAAGCGTTGGAAACAGCGTGAACGTATCATCTTGAATAAACTCTTCCACGTATCCGCTCTCCAGCACACCGTCAATGTCAATGGCCGCCAGTCTGCGGTAAACCTCCTTAACGATCCCTTCATCTGCTATTCCATGCAAATACATAACAGCTACGTTCGTATGCGTTTGCTGACCGATCTTGTGCACCTGCACATGAAGGTCAGAGGAACGTATTATGCGCCTGACCAAGCTGATGTTCGTTTGAATATTTTCTACAAAAGCATGCTGCGGACCACGAATCACGGTCTGTGTCTGAGGAATCGTAACACTGCGCTGTTCGCCGCCGTTCACATCCGCCGTCAGCGCTTCCGCGCTGCCATCCGCCATAATGACACATAATCCGTCCGTCATATATTGGAGTGCATACTCCAATGTGTCCACACTCTGTACCGAGCCGATTGAAACGACGCAGCTGCGAAGCGCTTCCAGCAGCTTGCTTCCCTTCACATGAGTATGCTGCGGCAGCCTCATTGACATTAACGGCTCCATGACACTCTCATTAATGATTTGCGAGTTCACGATTCCATCCACATAAATAATGGCAATCTCACGTTCTGGAGCCGCATCGCTGCGAAACATTCGGATTACGATATCCGTGCTGTTGCCGAAGCAATCGCGAATGGTTTTGACATTCGCATGCAGCGACGGACTAAACGGCGTTAGCCTACCTGTGTTTTGTTTGTTCATAACGGCACCCTTCGTTTCCATGTTGCTTCTATTTTGGCGCATTATGGATGTAAATATGTACTGTCCTATTTGTGATTGGTTTTCGTGCTGCTCCGCGTATAGCATTCGTACGCCTAATTGGACTGCGAAGCTGTTCCCAACCAAACCTTGTCAATAATAACCACAAATAACCTCTAGTATAAGAACGTGCGTTCTGTATATAATAAGAACAAACGTTCTTGTTATGGAGGAGATGCATCATGACAACGGAAAAATGGTTCAGCCTAGTCGGTTGTGTCGTAGATGTGATTTATATGAGCAAAAAAGGCAAGTTTACGAAACGAAGGATTCGTGTCCTATCTGTAAGAGACGGTTATGTCAGAGCCTTTTGTATAGACTCCGGCGCACAGCGCGTCTTTCTTGCGGCAAATGTTTTAGCAGCAGAGCTGGTGAGCCGAAATGTCTCTTAACAAAGTCATTATGCTTGCGGATTGCCAATCGTTTTATGCATCGGTGGAGAAGGCGGAACATCCCGAGTATCGCCATCTGCCGGTTGCTGTTGCGGGCGACCCCGAACGCCGCTCCGGCATCATTCTGGCTGCTTGCCCGATCGCCAAGTCATTTGGAGTAACGACTGCTGAGCGGCTGGGCGACTCGCTGGCGAAATGCCCGGATTTAATTATCATCAAACCGCGCATGCAGCTGTATATCGATGTTTCCATTATG
>NZ_JBFTSN010000197.1:0-11372 GCF_056400045.1 Paenibacillus sp. 01L418 | reverse complement strand
TACCTGAACAACGGGCATTTTTTAAGATCATTGTCCAAATCCGTCGAACTGTCTTATACAAATATTAATCTCGTAGTCAGATATTTAAAAATCGAAACTGATTGCTGACCAGAAGGCCATTAGAGTTCAGAACATGGCTTGTTGTCCATCTTCCAGCGTTCACCTGCAAGCAACTTCAACTTACTCACTTCTCCGCCCCTTACTCTAAAATCGACTGTCTGATCGACGTTCGAGACAAGCGTCACACTCATCCTCCGATCCTCTAGATTCCAGTTCAATATGAAGAGATATAGTTAGATTTTTAGGTCGTTCTCATTTCTTAATATTCGAAGCAATGATGGATATAATCGTTTGACAAAGCCTATTGTCCCGAATATGATAATACTGACTAGTCAGTACAAATTAAAAGGAGTTGATATTCATGCATGAAATGTACGAATTGAAAGCTATCTTTACGCCGAATGAAGGAAAACGCGGAGATTGGGCAAAACTTAAAGTGGAGTACGGCAATCTCGGGGATAGCATCGAGATCGACAAAACGATCATAAGAATTTCGGATTACGGGATTTACGATGCAATGAAACGCGAAGAAGACGGATCGTTCACATGGTCTTATCCAATTCCGTATGAGGCACTGATCCAAACCTACGAGATCGATGTGTATGCGATAGACAAGATAGGAAACAAGGGACCTAAGCAAACGGTTATCTTCACTGTTACCAGCTAAAAATTCCCTTTCACATGAAACCGACGGCAGCTCGAATGTCTGCCGTCGGTTGTTCCTCCTAATCTACCTTTTGTCCTCTTCGGTTTATCTCTTCATCCAGCGACGCATTGTCATTCGAGAACTTATCACTTGCCGATCCATTTCCCGTTCGTGAAGTCGGGGATCGCTACCGGTTGCCCGCCCATGGCAATCGAGTCCTCGGTTAATGAGGATATACTCATCCACGAAGCCATATCATATACATCAATCGGCGTTTGCGTCCTGTTCTTGAAACTCTCGATGAAATCCCGGAAGACAAGCCAATCCATACCGTCATGGCCTCCTTTAATTCCTTCCTGCAAATAGCTCTCCCACAGCGGATGTTCATATTGCTCGCGATGGTGCTCGACGTTCCCCCATTGCGTCTTCCAATTCGATTCATACTGGTTATGCTGTCCATCTATGAATAAAGAATGGTTCTCCTCCATATACATTCCTTTTGTTCCCCTTACCGTAAAACCTCTTGAATAATATCTAGGCAATGTAGTATCCAATGTGAGTGTAATCGTTTCTCCGCGAGCGCACTGGATGATAGTCGTTACGATATCGCCTTGCTTAAACCGAGTACGAGCAAGCTCGCTATCCTTCCTCTTGCTTGTGATGTATTCCTGCATGCCTCCCGATTTTGAGGCGAGAGACACAAGCGATACCATGCGATTTCCTCTATTGATATCTAGTATTCTGGCGATGGGACCTAGCTCGTGAGTGGRATAATTATCACAGTTTCTATGAATATATTCGTTCAGTCGATAATGACGGTTTTCTTTGCCATTAGCGATTTCATAGCGCAGGTCGTGAAGATAACCTCCTGAGCAATGGACGATTTCCCCGAGAATGCCTCGCTTTACCATATTTAATACCATGAGCTCATCGCGGCCATAGCAGCAATTCTCCAGCATCATGCATGGAACTCTCGTTCGCTCATAAGCTTCTACCAGCTTCCAGCATTCCTGCATGGAATAAGCTCCTCCGACCTCGCAAGCGACATACTTCCCTTTCTCCATCGCTTCGATTGCGATAGGGATATGGGTGGACCAAGGTGTGCAGATCATGATGACGTCAACTGCCTCTTTATTCAGAACTTCCTTATAGTCACCAGTTTCAAAAGGTCGACTGCAGCCTGCCTTCTCAATCAGATTAGCTGCCTGTTCGCGACGATCCTCGTGCAAGTCACAGACGGCGACGACTTCCACGTCCTCCATTTTCAGCAATATGATTTCCAAAAGCCCCGTTCCCCGTCCACTAAGCCCGATTAAACCGATTTTCACTTTAGATTTCATCCTCGTGATCCCTCCGAATAATAGCTGCTTGCCCCTTATCGATCGCAAGGTGCTCTGCCTTCATTGATATCGTCTTTACGATTGCGACTGCCTTGTCTGCCATTGTATTCCCGCGAATTTCAACTCCGCTGCATGCCCGTARGCGGATGATTTCTTGCGAATCAGCGTATTCTCCGCCCATATCGCCGTTCCTTGAGATCTGGTTATCCGCAACAATTAAGTCGTTTATGCTCTTCGCATCCAATAATGGGGAACCGTCCAATTCAAAGCGGTTATTGCTAATCACAACGTTGCTGTGCACGGGTGCATCCACTGATACAACCGTGTTCTCCGGTTGAATCAGAATGACCGGCTGATTACCGTTACCACAAGCGACGAACCGATTTCCCCTTATCTGGACATCGCGAACCATCCCCGATTCATACCAGCTTACCGCATCGTCGGCGATGAGAATCGCGCTCATATGCAGCTTCTCGAACAAATTATTCTCGATGGTCACTTTACGGCGCGTTGTCACTAGAATTCCACGAGTCGGTATTCTCTTGAAGACATTTCCGCATATGGATACTTCGGGCGTCCATGTGACATTCTCGATGACATCCTCGTCCCCGATCATTCTCGGTACCGGAGCATCCAGCGTCAGTTCGGCTTCACGCAGACTACGCTGCTTGATGTCGACGACATGACGGGTAGCATAAGGTATTAACGAGCTAGCGGAAATAAAATCAATCTCATCGCCCAGATGGAAGGCGCTGAATCCGTAGCTTTGCGGATGCATAAACCGTACGCGAATGCATCTCTCGTCCTCGGCGCCAATGATTCTTAGATGGGTACCGTGAATATTGATGGCATCATCGTGCGCACCCTCGAATAAGCAATCGTTGATCGATATTTTTCCTTTCATCCCGGAAAGATGAACAAAATCGGCGAACGCCGCCGCTGTTCGTCCATGGGAAGGATCCGGCGCCAATCGCAAGCCCTCGAAAGTCAAGTTTTCGCTGAATTGCCCGACGATCCCAAGCCCATGCATATATTGCATCCAGACATGACGCCAGGTAATATTCCGGCAGCCAACGATCAGGGCACCAACCTGATCCCGAATGCCATCGCGCATTTGAAACACATGACCAACCTTCGTGATCGGAGCAGGCGATACAAACCAAAGCCGAAGCTTACCAAGCTCCATCTGTTCGACATGGCTGGCTAACGTGATCGGGTTGGGTACTCTCCAGGTCCGGTTGCTCACCGGGTCAAATTCCTGGGCAGGACCCCCGCGGTAAGACCAATCTTCATCAGTCCAATAAAGCTTATCGTCCATCAACAAATAATAAGAATCCGGATGAACCTCCACCTCCCAATAGCTTTCGCAGATCGCGACGATTCGCATTTCGGATATAGTCGGCCGGGCGAAATCGATCGTCAGGTTCCGTATTTCCACATCGACGCAGCCGTCCATGACGATCAGCGTCATCTTCCCGTGAAACAGCAGCCGCGAGCTGTTCCCTTCCACATGAATTCGTTTTGCCCCTTTGAACCAGAGGCCTATCGTTTTGATTGGATGGGGATGCTCCTTTTCGCTAGCCGTATTCGAGACATAGTAAGGTTCTTTGCTAGCGTTATTGGCATACAAATCATATCGTCCTGGCGGAAATTCGATCACCGTCGGCCCATCCTCGGCCGAAGCGGCATCGATCATAGCTTGTATGGCCCTAGTCGCATCCTCGCCAGAATCCGGTATCGCTCCGTAATCAGTTGCCCGAAACAAACGGGGCGCCGGATCGTTTCCTATCTCATTTGCTTGACCTCGCATGCTTCATCTCCCAGTATGATCGACTTTTCACTACACTCCTTCGACAAACTGCGCTTGAGCGCCATCGAATCAATTGTCGAAGCTGCAATGAGCGCCCCCTCGTCTCCTTCGTCCGCTCATTCTCTATTTATTGCTGCGATGGAATGATTGATATCGCCATTCCCGGCGCTAGAGAAAGCTCCAGCAACCCTCCCACAATTCGTTGACCAAGTTGCGCTTCCGATAATCCTTCAGCCGTAATTCGGTAGATATCAACGGCAGCTACTTCGTTCCAATCAGGCGGAAGCGACCAAGCCTTCTTCGAGTAACCACTCTTGCTGAATGCGATTAATTCCGGTTGCTCTTGCCATAAAGCAGGGAACAGCACGTCGTCTCCTACGCGCAGCGGCTTGCTGTCTCGACGAACGGAGTGATCCGCTAGATGAACGGAATGCCCTCCCGAATAATGAACGACCCTGTTATCGCCCTCGCCCTCTATCCGAATGCGATCAAGCGAATTCAAATACTGGTATTGAAGCATTCTTGTACAGATCTGCTCCATGAAGATATCGTGCCAATCCTCGCGTGAAACTTCGTTGTCAAGATCCCAGAATACATCCTCACCATGCACGCCCGCGCCGAACAAGAACTCCAGATCATGTCTGCGCGGAATGCCCGGTATAGAGTAATCTCGAATAGCAGCTCCGCTCAGCAGCTTGGCGGGTCTCTCCAGAAAATGCTTCTCCTGGTTCTGATCAAACCACCAGCACCACGGTTGCAATCCGATGAACGGATCGTTGCGATGATGGGCGAAATTTTCGCTTGTCACATCAATCCCGCGACTTCTGAAATAGCGGATTGTCCGGCGCATGTAGGAGGACTCCTCCTCCTGGGAGACGCCTCGGAAAACATTTGCTCTCGGAAAATAAGCGTCCAGGTGTACCGTGCCGGCCTTATCAAGCTCCAACAGCGAGATCAACTTCTCGATTCGCTGGACGATTATCCCGCTCTCCCATTCCTTCTTATAAAAAATTTGATAGGCAGCCATATTATTATAGTTACCGATTTGCAGCAAAGAACCATCTTCGTTACGCGAAATCAGATCATGCTCCATGTAAAGATCCCAATGCGGGCTATTATCGTAGGCGTCCGTCATATTGACATGAACGCTAACTGTTGTGTTATAACGTTTGGCTGCTTCCGCCAACCACAAATAGCTGTCCCTCGCAGTCGAATCCTGCGGCCTCTTCAAATGGACATTCACCTCATCCCAGGCAGGGTATCTGTCATCGTGACCATTATACTGCCATCCGACCAAATAAATGATTTTCGGAATGCCTCTGGTAAGTCGATCGATGTCCACAATATATCGAAGCGCCTGTTCAAACGTACAAAACACCTTCGACCCGCCTTTACCGTCCGGAATCGCCATGCCCAGCTTCATCGTGAGCGTCTGACTATAATCGAAATTGTAAGGGCTCTCCGGTTGCATCGTTGCTTGCCAATCGTAATATTCCCCCGGAATGGATCTCCACACTTCATTAGTATCTATTGAGTTAGTCATTCTGGCCTCTTCCTTTCTGTAATGAAGAAACCTGACAGCGCCACACATCGACGCTGTCAGGCTTCGCATTTCTTTTTACTTGGATACTTGAGCGTTCATCATATCCACGATCGATTGATAATCGCCAATATCCGAAAGCTCCTTCTTAAATGCATCCCATTCGGAGAGATTTCTCTCGCCAAGCAGGAATTTATAAATATTTTCGTCCAAATACGTTTGTACCGCGGTCATGATTTGCGCTTTCTTCGCTTCGTCATCTTTGCTCAGACGAACGACCGGCGCTTGTTCATACGGAGCAATGGACGTTTCCGAACTTGTGAATTTTCCCATTCCCTCTTGAGGACGCATCTCCTCGAATTGGCCCTTGGCGAAAAATTGCACTTTTTTATAAGCGATATAGTCAGTAGAATAATTTTGCGGGGCGAAGACGAAACCTTGACGCGTTGTACCATCGCCATTTAAGTCTTTCTTCTCTTGCCAGTCTCCGTTTTTGTTGATGAATTCCTTTTTACCTTCGACCACTTGGTAGGTTTTCCCTTCAACGCCCCAATGCATCAAATCAATCATTTCATCCGAATACTGATAATCGAGCATCTTGACGATAAGTTCCGGATATTTCGTGTTTTTGGAGACCATGACGCCGTAGTTGGCATAGATGGTATGACCCAAGAGGGCCGGCCCCAACACCCACTGATCGCCGTACTTTTCGTTTTTCGGATTGACCGCTGCTCCCCATGAGACGCCTTGATCCGGAACGGAATATTGCTCCCACCAACCTGCCCACGCCAACGGAAGCATGAAGGACTTGCCGGTTGTTACTTTCGCCTTCAATTGATCTTGAGACTGGCTCAGGAACTCGGGATCGAGCAGCTTCTCGTCGTACAATTTGCGAATATACATTAAACCTTCTTTGAAAGACTCCTCAGTCGGTCCGTATACGTATTTCTCGCCGTTCCAGTAAATATCGCTTTTCGTATGGTTCGAGAGAGCTAACGCGTCTATGAATTTTGGCCATTCCTGCGAATTGACCGGATAGGAATCCGGATACAGCTCTTTCAGCTTAACGGCCGCATCGTAGAATTCATCCCAGTTTTCCGGAACTTTGATATTATGTTTCTGGAAAACATCGAACCGGTATAACGCTGGGTATGCGGAACCCGCTAACCCCGTATCGTTCCGGAATCCATCCCCGAAGAAAAACATTTTGCCTTCCGGTGTATACATACTCTTGTCCGAGAACTTTGTAGACTCCAAATAAGCTTTATAGTTTGGAGCGTACTCGTCCAGGTAAGGCGCAATGTCCAAGAGGGACCCTTGGTTGCCGAATTGGAACATGACTTCGGCATCCTTCACACCCGACATAATGTCCGGTGTATCGCCGCTGGCCAGCGTCAATTTTATTTTCTCCGGATAGTCGTCACTGTTCACATAGATCCATTTAATATCAAGCTTTTTGCCGATATGCGCTTCCATCTTTTCCTTCCAGAGCTTATAGAGCTCGGTATCCTTCGGATCGTCCCCGAAGCTGGACATGTAAGCGTTAATCTTGATCGTTTCCTCAGCCGGTTCAGATGGCTTGGATGTCTCACCGGAATTGCTGTTGTTTGTTTGCTCTGACGGTTTGTTGTCTCCTTTGCTGCAGCCAGCAAACACGAGTGTCGCAACGAGCAGAAAACTAAGCACTAGAACCATTTTTTTCTTCAAAGCATAACCCCTCCATGAATTGTATTTGTTAATCTATGTTTAATTTCAGATCAACCGCTGTTAGCCTTTCACCGAACCGATCATCATTCCGGACACAAAATGCTTCTGCAATAGCGGGTAGACGAACAGAATCGGTAATATCGTGACGATGATAGACGCCATCCTAATGTTTTTGGTATTCAGATTGTACGTCTCGAGGAATCGTTGCAACCCGCCTGAACTCGTATCATCCTTCAGTTCGATTACCATCCTGCGCAAGAGCAACTGGATGGGATGGCTGCTTTCGTCATTGAGARAGATCATTGGTTCAAACCACATGTTCCAGAACATGACTGCACCGAATAGCGCAAATGTCGCCAGCAGCGGCTTGGATAATGGCATATATATGCGAAACAGAATGCCGAGATCATTCGCTCCATCAAGGTAAGCGGATTCCCGCAACTCCTTGGGGATATCTTGGAAGAAAGTACGGAAAATGATGATATTGAATGCGCTCATTGCAACTGGCAGCACGATCGCCCATATCGTATTGAACAAATGCAAATCCCTGATAAGAAGGAAGTGCGGAATAAGTCCCCCACTAAATACCATCGTTATGATCACGTAAAAGACCAACGGTTTACGAAATACGAATTCGTTGATTGCTAACGGGTAGGCGAATAAGGAGGTCAGCAGCAATTGAAGAAAAGTGCCGATGACTAAGAACTCAATCGTATTCATATAAGCATTCAAGATGTTTTTATCCTGTAAAATGAATTTGTAGCTGTTAAAGTCAAATCCTCGCGGATACCAAGTAATCTTGCCCTGAGCAACTAAGGTGGGATCGCTAATCGAAACAGCAAACGTATTTAATAGCGGATAAAGCATAACAACACATAGCACGATCATAATCGTGTAATTAATAATATCGAAAGCTTTAGACCCAAGCCCTTCATTATATACTTTCAATGTATCCCCCCCCTTACCATAAACTGTTTTCAGATACTTTCTTGGAAAAGTAATTCGCAAATACAATTAAAACAAGACTGATCACGGAGAGCATCAAACCGACCGCAGCGCCATATTCAAACTGTCCGCCTTGCACGCCTACCCGATAGACGTAAGTTTCGATAACGTCCGCCGTTTCGTAAATTTTCGGATTGTACATGAGAAGCACTTTTTGAAAATCCGTGCTTAGAATACTTCCTAGCTTCAGAATGAGCATGACCGCTGTCGCGGGGATAATTGCCGGCCATGTGACGTATCTCAGTCTCTGCCAACGATTCGCGCCGTCTATGACCGCTGCTTCGTGTTGCGCCGGATCGACACCGGTAAGCGCTGCCAAATAGATGATGGCTCCATAGCCCAATTCCTGCCATATACCCGCACTAATGTAAATCGGYCGGAAAGCTTCCGATATATACAGCAGCGTCCTTGGTTCCGCCCCAAACCAAAACAGAATTTTATTGACGATCCCCTCTACTGAAGTAAATTCATGAACGAAACCGACAACGATTACCGCGGATAGAAAATGCGGGAAATAAGTAATCGTCTGCACAGCCCGCTTAAAAAATTTGTTGCGAAGTTCATTCAATAATAAAGCGAATAGGATTGGAGCCGGAAAACTGAAAATCAAAGAATAAAAAGCAAGCAATAGCGAGTTTTTAGTAATCCTCCAACTCATCGGACTATCAAAAAACGCCTTAAAATGGTCGAAGCCGACCCAAGGACTTCTTAAGAAGCCCAACGATGCGTCATAACTTTTGAAAGCGATTGTAATTCCATACATGGGTAAATACTTGAAAACTAGAATAACCAGAAAACCAGGCAGCACCATTAGGATCAAGTAGCGCTGCTTCCAACATTTTCGCAGAAAGCTTTGTTTTTTTGTGAGTTGTAGATTGTGCGCAAGCTGTTGATTCTGCAAATTTCACCCCTCCAGTACACATATACATAATGACAATAAAATGTAAGCCCTTTCGAAATGCAGCTGATCATCTCACCAAGCCCACATCGTTCTTGGTGACCTCAGCATACGGGAGATGATGAATTTTAAGCAATTATCAACTATTAATATCGTTTGAATAATTTCATTTCGATAGAAAATTGATTGTATGTGAAAGAACGAAAATCGCTCCTGGTTACGAAATATGGGAGTGTCATTTATTAATGTGCTGTTCAATATTTCAGCTGCGCATGACAGCCAAGAATTATCCCCTTATAATGATGGAAAGCGCAACCTGCTTTATGCAAGCGGTTACAAAATAAAGATTAGAAACTGATCTACCTTATAGAAAGAAAAAAGGGAGGTTCCCAACTTGAACAGATTATTCCGAACTGTTTCCACTCGATATCACAGAAGCAGCGTTCTGTTTAAGCTGCTCATCGTCAACATGATTTTTATCATTCTGCTCACCACACTGCTTGGGTTCAACTACTCGTATTTGAAAACAAACGTCAAGGAACAAGTTGTGCGAACGAATGAAGGCTTCCTGAAGCAATTGTCCGGTGACTTGTCTGGTGAATGGTTGGAGATTCGCAACATGATTTACAATTTCAGCGTTAGCTTGGATACGAAACTCCTGTCCAACAATCCCAAAAATTCACGGTCTTATTACCCCACGTTAATGTCATACAAAAACAAAATAACGCAATCGAATCTGCAACTTCCGTTCCGGGCGCAGATCTCCACTTACTTCCCGAATCAGGACTTGGTGATCAGCAGTGACGGAACCCGTAGTTTGAGCGTCTTCTATACGAATCTGGATGTTAAAAACGGTGGTGAAACCTGCCGTTGCCTGCTGCAAAACGAATTGGAACAACTGTATAATTTCCGCAATACTATCGTGTTCTCATACCGGCTATTCCCGGAAGGCTATATATTCGTACAAATCGCCAAAGCCGAGCTGCTCGCTTATCTGAACAATCAGACAATGTTGCTTGATAACGTTATCGTGATAAGCGATAGGGAAAATCAACTTTTTGTAAGTACAGCGACGCTTGATCCAGCAATCGCCGAGCAACGGCTTCCTGAGCTAAAAGGTCCGCTCATCATTAATGGAAATAAATATACGCCTATTTCTCAAACAGATCCATTGTTCACTTACACCGTTTTGTTCTCGGAAAGCCAGATGCAGGAAAAGCTTAAAAAGGCCAACGGGTACACCTTCGTCTTGTTTGCCCTTTTCTTCGCCGTTAATTTGGGATTTCTGTTCGTCAACTGGTCCATGTTCAGGCCGCTAAGGCTCATGGCGAGAACATTCAATCAATGGACGACGGGCCCTGCTACGAAAAATGAATTCGCGATTCTCTCGGATACGTTCAAGGAACTAAATTCCGCCACAGTCTCCATGAAACAGGAGATCACGGAGCAAGCCGACATCTTGGAGCATAACGCGCTGCTTCGGCTGTCAACGGACGAGAATTATACGATGAAGCCCCACATAAACCGGATGCTGTCCGTGAAGTATGATTCCTATGCCATACTCACCGTCATTGAAGAAAGCAGCCAAGGCCAATCCGTTGCCTTGTATGCTCCCTTACTGGAAGCGGCGTTAAGTCAATCCCGACCGTACATTCGACTGCATGCCCATAGCGATAAATCTATATTTATCACAAGCTGCTCCGATACGAACGCATTGGAAGCTCTGGTTTCCCGCGTCTTTGATAGCTGTTCTGATCCGGTAGACAACATGCTTGTATTTTGCGGTATCAGCTCCGTTCATACGCGACTAGAGGACATCGGGAAAGCGCTTCGTGAATCGACTGACGCGATTGACAAGCATGTCCCTAATCTAGCCCATTTAAAGAGCGTCATTCTCTATCAAGATCGGAACAGCGATCAAGCGGCGGTTATCCACTTGTCCATCGATAAGGAGCAAGAACTTGTCAACTATACCCTCAAAGGAAATACGGAGACGCTACAGCAATTTTTCGATAAAACGATACAAAAGACGTTCAAAAATTTAACATTTGAACAGTTCCGGAACATGCTTCGTTACCTCCACGACCTGCTGCTTGTCATCATGAACAGTAAGAAGATCAGCGTCGAAGAGGTGTGGGACGTTCCGCCGGCATTTTCGCATACGTACCATCTCCAGTATTTATTCCGGCAAATCCAAGAGGGATATTTTCTCGTGGCCAAGCGATCCGCCCTGCCGATTACGCCTCTTCTGGAGCAGATAAACCAATATATTGACAAGCATTATGCCAATCCGGATTTATCGTTAACGCTAATTGCCGATCATCTGGCTATCACTCACGTGTATTTATCGACATACTTTAAGAAGC
>NZ_JBFTSN010000196.1:0-11386 GCF_056400045.1 Paenibacillus sp. 01L418 | reverse complement strand
GAGCTTCGACTAGCAGAGCTATGGAAGAGCATACTTGGTGTTCGCATCGTACGCACCGACGATCATTTTTTCCAGCTTGGCGGACATTCGCTGCGCGCAGCGCAGTTAACGGGTGCAGTGGAGCGGCAGTTAGAGGTCACATTTACACTAAAGGATGTGTTCGCCTACCCGGTCCTAGAAGAGATGGCAGCGTTCATTGATAGATCGCCGAAAAGGACTGCAGCATCTATCACAAGGGCCGAGCAGAGGGATGTTTATCCATTGTCGCTTGCGCAGAACCGACTATTCGTTTTGCATCATATGAAGCCTTCCAGTACAGCCTACAATTTGCCGCTCGCACTCAGTATGCGTGGTGAACTGAACGTTGAGAGACTGCAAGAGGCGCTGCAGCGGCTCATTGATCGTCATGAACCGCTCAGAACAAGCTTTGAATGGCGCGATGGCGCCCCCGTTCAACGCATTCATGAGCGAGTAATGGTGCGAGCTGATGTAACAAAAACGGATCAAGTGGATGGATGGAGCAGCATGCAAAAATTCGTTCAGCCATTCGATTTGAGCATTGCTCCGCTGCTGCGCGCTTCGCTTATTACGAATGGCGCGCAAGAGCATTTGCTGTTGCTTGATATGCATCATATCGTATCTGACGGTATTTCAATGACAGTGCTGGCACATGATTTCACCAAGCTTTATGAAGGCGGCACGTTGCTGCCGCTTGAAGTCCAGTACAAGGACATAGCTGTATGGCAGCAGGGTTTTATGAAGAGCCGAGAGCGGGATAGGCAAGAGCAGTACTGGCGAGAGGAGCTGGCGGGAACGCTGCCGCTTCTGGATTTGCGAGTGGACAAGCCAAGGCCAGCCGAACAAAGCTTTAAGGGGAGCAAAATCATTCATGCGCTGCCTCTCTCGTTAATGTCCGAAGTAGAGTCATTGGCAGCAACGGCTGGCATGACTAGTTTTCCAATATGGCTTGCTTGTTTTCACGTGCTGCTTCATAAGCTGACGAGGCAAGAGGATATTATCTCCGGTACACCGATTGGAGGAAGATCCCATCCAGAGACAGCCCCGCTTGTTGGGATGTTTGTCAATACCGTTTCTATACGGAGCCAGCCATCGGGCGAGCACAGCTTTCTTCATTTTGCCAAACAGATCAAGGAGAAGGTGCTTGGTGCGATGCATAATGGGATGCTGCCGTTCGAGCATTGTGTAACCGCACTTGATGTGAAGCGAGACCTGAGTCGAAATCCAATCTTTGACGTCATGTTCGTTATGCAAAATATGGATGTGCCGGCAATGAAAGCTGATGTGCTGCAATTAAAGTCGCAGCCGCTGGAGCACGCTGTATCCAAGCTGGACCTGACGTTTGAGCTTGCAATGCGTGAGGATGGTGCAGACCTTACTGTAGAATATGCAACGGATCTATTCGAACAACAAACAATCAACCGAATGATTAGCTACTATATTCGAATTGTGGAGCAAATTACGAAAGATACGCATATCTCTTTAAACCAGATACGCTTGCTGACTTCGGATGAAGAAGCCATTCAACTTGTTCAATTTAATGAAACGGCTACCGCTTACCCAAGCCATATGACCGTTGAGTCTTACTTGGAAGCACAAGCTGAGTGGATACCGCATGCCACTGCCCTGATCTATGAGACGGGGAAAATGTCCTATAGTGAATTGAATGGGAAGGCTAATCGGCTGGCAAGAGCTCTGAGAAAGCATGGGGTGGAGCATGAGGATACTGTAGCCGTCATCATGGAGCGTTCTGTAGACATGATCATTGCGATTTACGGCATATTGAAGGCAGGAGCGGCGTATGTCCCGATCTCACCTGGGCTTCCTGAAGAGCGAGTTCGATATATGCTGGATGACTCGGGAGCAAGGATTGTTTTGACTCGGGGCTTAGACGGGCAGATCGGCAACATGTCGCTAGACTCTGAACGATTGAACATAGAGGAAGCGCTGCAGCATGAGCAAAATGATGGGCCGTTAGAAAAAATCCATCGATCGCGCAGCTTAGCGTATGTGTTGTACACCTCAGGGTCAACAGGACAGCCGAAAGGGGTAATGATTGAGCACCATTCCGTAGTGAATCGCCTTACGTGGATGCAAAACAGATACACACTTGATATGCATGATGTGATTTTGCAAAAAACGCCATTTACGTTTGATGTGTCGGTATGGGAGTTGTTCTTATGGAGCTTCTCAGGCGCTAAGCTATGCTTGCTTGCACCAGGCGGAGAAAAGGACCCTGGGGCGATATATGATGCCATTAATAAGTATGCGGTGACTACGCTACATTTTGTACCTTCTATGCTTCATCTGTTTTTGGATTACCCGGGCCTTGTTAAGGATAGTAAAAAGCTTGAGAGCTTACGTTATGTTTTTGCCAGTGGAGAAGCGCTTACGGTCAATCAAGTAGAGAGATTTAGAGAGCGAATCGGAGAACCTAATGCTGCGAAGCTCATTAATCTGTATGGTCCAACGGAAGCGACGGTCGATGTGTCCTATTACGAGTGTATAGGAGAGCAAAGTTTAACGAGCGTGCCTATTGGCAAACCAATCGACAACATTTCCTTATATGTGGTCAATGAAGTTATGCAGGCTCAACCGGTAGGCGTGGCGGGAGAGCTGTGTATTGCGGGAGTTGGCTTGGCGCGAGGGTATTGGAAACGTCCTGATTTGACCTCGGAAAAGTTTGTGATAAATCCATTCGCAGCTAACGAGCTCATGTATCGTACAGGTGATCTTGCGAGGTGGCTGCCTGATGGCAGCATCGAATTTCTGGGACGAATGGATCACCAGGTGAAAATTAGGGGGTACCGCATTGAATGCGGGGAGATCGAGCATGCGCTTACGGGTCATCCAGACGTAAGGGAAGCCGTTGTCATGAAGCGTGACGGGGCTGCGGGGGAAAGCGCATTTCTATGCGCGTATGTCGTAACGAGTAATGCAGTCACTACTGCACAATTACGTTATCATTTGGCTAAAACATTACCCGATTATATGGTTCCGGCTGTCTACGTGGAACTGGATCAAATGCCGCTTTCTCCAAATGGCAAGGTAGATCGTAAGTCATTGCCAGCACCAGACGAGCGGTTGGATGTAGGCGTGCGTTATGTGGAGGCAGCAAGCGAAACGGAAAAAACCATTTCTATTGTGTGGGGAGAAGTGCTAGGCCGAACCGCTATTGGGACGCATCATAATTTCTTTGATGTTGGGGGAGAGTCGCTGCTGCTTGTCCGTACCCACCAGCGACTGGAAGAGCTGTACCCAGGTTTACTCAAGGTGACGGATCTATTTAATTATCCGACGATTGCCGCGCTTGCGGAATATATTGATTCCCGAAGCAATCTTCCTCACATTTGGCATTACGCTGGAATTGCTACAGGTGAGGACTCCTTCAATAACACATACACTGCGCAGCGGAATGGTTCGTACCAATTCACCCTTGAGGACGATTTAATTGAGGGACTGGCAGAAATGGCATATTCGGAGTCCGTGTCCATTACAACCGTTGCACTAGCAATCTATCTGCTCTTCTGGAAGCAGCAGTCAGGCGCTAATGATCTGGTAATGCCGGTTGCAACATCAAGGGGACGGCTCACACCTTTAGCGCTTGACTTTAGTACGGTGCTGGAGTTTAGCGAGCTAATCCGAGAAGCCGACTCGTTGTTTGACGATACGAAAATTTCCTACGATTGGAATCAAGTGGAGAGAGAGCTTGGGAGCCATAATAGTTCCCGCATAACGCCTTTGTTTGTAGATCGCTCGCGCACAGGCTTCATTCCCGAAAATCAACTCATGCACCACTTCGATATCATTCTGACGTTAGACAGCGCCAGGGGAGGAGCAGGTAAAGGGATGAGCGGTTTATGGGAATTTAATGCACGTCGATTAAAGAAAGAAAAGGTTAAGGCATGGGCTCAGGGCTATATTAAACTGCTCAGAATGGCCGTTCATCAATTTCAGCAGACTTCTAATGCTAGAGCTGGCGGCAAGCAGTAAGGACAACCCTATATGCAAAGGAGCATTACGTTGAAAAAGATCTTGTTTATGCTCGGGAATATCGCATGGTATTTAGGTATCTTCTACGCTTTGCTTTATCTGCTGCGATCAACCTATCAGTATGAAGCTACACTCGGCCTTGCCAAGTTTATGGATCGTAACCCGGCGATGTTCATGGCGATATTATTTACCTCCATCTTACTCATCTATATGCTTGTTTTCCGTTTAAAGAGAAGCATATGGAAAGAGCAGAAGCAAACTTTGTTTCAAGTTAGCGGCTTCAAGAAGATCGGGGTCAAAGATGCCGGGTTGATGCTGGCTATGGGGGCAGCCGGATGCCTGTTTAGTATTGGTCTAATTGAAATTGATGTCATCGCTCGGCACTTTCCGTCCATCCCCTTTCTCGTAGATGATCTCATTAGGGGAGATTCCATTTTATTCGTTATTTTAGGTGCGGGGCTTATTGCCCCCATCTATGAAGAAATTTTGTTTAGAGGATTAATTTACGGACAATTACGTCAAGTGATGCCGCTGTATGCTGCGCTTATTTTGCAAGCATTGGTTTACGCCTATTTTCAGCCAAGCCTCAGCCTGTCATTCATTGGTTTTGGTTCTGGACTCATCTACGCGATATTGTATATCCGAATAGGGAGCCTATGGGCGCCAATTATTGTACAAAACTCAGCCATGAGTCTTATTTTTATAACAAAATATGTTGGATGGCATGAAGCGATTAACGAAATAGGAGAACCCGCGTTGTATGTTCTAACGGCTGGAAGCCTGCTCTTTCTCGTAGGAGGAACGGCATATATTTGGCGCAGAGGGCTCGAAAAAGGTGCAAGTTCAGTACAAGCAGACCCGATTACGGTTGGAAGAGGGCGATAAGATGAGAAATTGGACTGTATCGATAGGGCGTGTTCTACTAGTCATCGGGTTGTATTTCGCCTGGTTTCTTACCGTTACCAAGTTATTTTTTGCTTATATCTACCCGTTGAGTCCTTGGTTTGAACAAAATACGCTTGCTGTCATTATATTAAATGACATTATTGGTTTTCCGCTTATGTACTTTGCGATAAAGCTAATATTTAAACAAAACCTATTCAAGGAAGCCCGATTTCAAAAGATGGATGGCAGCGCTATTTCCTTGTCGCTGTGGGTGGGTTTGGGCGCGGGGTTGTTCACTGTGGCATTCTCACAATTGCCTGCGATCCAGTCTGATCAGTTCAAATTCCAAGAGTTATTCGAATATTTGAATCGGGCAGAATGGTATGTTTTCCTCGTTTTTCTATTGCTAGGCAATGTATACAAGGAAACGTTATTCAGAGGTTTACTGCTGAACAGTTTTAGAGGCGTTCTGCCTGTCACCGTTGCGATTTTACTGCAAGGGTTATTATATGGCGTTCTATTCTTCTTAGGTGATATTCCGCTTTCCTTGTATGGGTTTCTTGGCGCTATCATTTTTGCCCTCTTGTACGTATGGTTTGATTCCATCTGGGCACCGATTGCCGCGCAGGTGGCTTGCCAAGGAGTTCAATACTTGCTCTGGCATCTAGGCCCGAAGAGTGACGATGTATTCATATTGTCAGCCGTAATGGCAGTTGCAGGTGCCATGATTGTTGTTGGATTATATTTGGGCAATCGCCGCTTTCGCAAGCCATACAGTCACGAAGAGGTCATTCACACATGAGAACGTTAACTGTAATTAGTAAAGTTCTACTCTATTTAGCTATTTACATCTGCGTAGTTTTATTCACCAATTGGGCGTTGAACAATTGGATTCAAGATGCTGAGTTTAGTACGTGGCTTAGCAAAAATCCAGCGAGCTCTCTTATCGCAGCGAATACGATAGTGATCGCCATTTATGTGCCGCTGCTTCGCTGGCAAAACATTCGAATGCAAGACCTCGGCTTCGTTCGACCACAATCAGCAGTGATGGCTGCTGGGACAGGAATTTGGCTTGGTCTGTTCATCGCGGTGTTCACACAGCTTGGTTGGATCGCTGAGAATTTCCCGGAAATTGCGAATTTGGTTCAATTTGTAGCTGGTGGAGGGAATTTCTTCATATTTGTGTTGAGCAGCTTATTGCTAGGTTCTTTGCTCGAGGAATTGCTGTTCCGGGGGATGCTGATCCATATTTTCCGCCAACGATTCTCCTCTGCATGGTCTGTGCTGCTGCAAGCTTTGTTGTTTGGCACTGTATTTATGAGCGTAACCATTGGTGCCTTCGCTGCTCTTGGAGCGATTATTTATGGTGTAATTCGCGTGGCCACAGGATCGATATGGTCATCTTTGCTCGCGCATGTGTTCAGTACAGCAACCTTGTATGTCGTCTCTCATTTTATGAAGGATTCCTCTCCCGAAATTTTTCTTATTCTGTCGTTCATAAGCGGATTAGCGATTATTGTGCATTTGTATATTTTGCTGCGTAGACAATCGGAGAATTTGAAGCGGCACAACAAAAGTATAACGAGTTAAATCAATGATTCATGGTAGTGATCACATTGCCACTGCAAACAACCGCAAAAGAGGAGTGTGCAGCATGTTCCAGTTGGATTTGTTGGAACCAAATCGCAATGAAAATGAAGGAGACGCAAGTAGTGACGCGGTGCTGGAAACCGCAAGCCAAGAAATTGCGATCATCGGCATTTCTGCCAAGCTTCCGAAGTCAGACACACACCGAGAGTTTTGGGATATGCTGCAAAATGGAGTGGACGGTGTACGTTCCTTCCCGCAGTCGAGGCGGCAGGAGTTGGAACCGTATCTTCGTCGCCTGAGCGCATTGTATGAAACCATTTCAATATTTGATGGTGCATATTTGGAGGATATCTCTTCCTTCGAYTATTCCTTTTTTCGATTGTCTCCGAAGGAAGCTTCTCTAATGAGTCCGAACCAGCGCATGTTTCTGCAGACCGCATGGAGCGCATTGGAGGATGGCGGGTATGGGGGCGAAGCGCTCCATGGCTCACGAACAGGTGTATTTATCGGTCATAACGCCGATGCGCTGCATGATTATAAACGTATTATTGAGACGGTAAATCCAGAAGCGCTCGCAATGGCAGCGCCAGGCAATTTAAGTTCAATGATCGCAAGCCGCATCTCTTATCTCTTGAATTTGAAAGGGCCGGCACTTAATGTCGACACCGCTTGCTCATCCTCTCTTGTGGCCGTCCATTTAGCATGTCAGTCCATTCGCAGCGGTGAATGCGATGCTGCTATCGCTGGAAGTGTGAAGCTCAATTTGCTTCCGATCGATATGGGCATTCGGCTTGGGATCGAGTCAAGCGATAACCGTGCAAAGCCGTTTGATGACAGATCTGACGGGACCGGTATCGGGGATGGTGTAGTCGCATTGCTGCTTAAACCGCTCGCAAAGGCGCTGCAGGATGGGGATCATATTTATGCACTCATTAAAGGGAGCGCTATGAATCAGGATGGCAGCTCCGTAGGCATCACTGCGCCTAACGCCTTGGCGCAGGAGGATGTCATTGTCCGTGCTTGGCAGGATGCAGCCATTGATCCCGAAACGATCATGTATTTGGAAGCGCATGGTACAGGAACCACATTGGGAGATCCTATTGAAATTGACGGCATTACGAGAGCATTCAGACGTTTCACAGACAAGAGGCAGTTCTGTGCGATTGGCTCGGTCAAAAGCAATATCGGACATCTGGATCATGCTGCTGGTATTACAGGGCTGCTGAAGGCAGTTCTTTCTCTTTGCAATAAACAGATTCCACCTACGCTGCATTATCGTTTCCCCAATCGCAAAATATCGTTTGTTGATTCTCCAGTGTATGTCAACGACAAGCTATCGCATTGGAGTGATGAGTTTGGTGCGCGTAGATGCGGTATTAGCGCATTTGGTATGAGCGGAACCAACTGCCATGTTGTGCTGGAAGAAGCACCGTCAATGTCAATGAATGATAGCGTTATGTTGGACGAGGTAGCGAATGCAGCTTATGGGGAAGAAAAAAATGAAGTTTTTTGCCTATCCGCCCAAAGCGAATCGGCTCTTAAGCGATCCATTATTAATTATCGTGCTTGGTTTACCGATCAGGAGCAGCAAGAATGGCGCTTGACGGACATCTGCTTTAGCGCGGCGATAGGTCGCGGACATTATCGATATCGTTTGGCGATCGTCGCCAAAAATGAAGTTGAGCTTAGAAATAGGCTGGAAGCCTTAGATGTTGAGCGGTTGCAAAACACGAAAATGCCGAATATTTATTACGCCGATTCAAATGCAGCGCATATGGGAGGGAATGACGAGCGAAAGCAAAGGGAGCTCTTAGAGCAGGTTGTCCGCAGTAATCGGGGCTACGATGATGCAAGTACACAGTTAGCTCAGTTATATGCAGCTGGTGCTAAAGTAGATTGGAAGGAGCTTTATCGTGATGAGAGACGCAGAAGGGTACCGCTGCCTGTATATTCATTTGATCCCTATCCGTGTTGGGTAGAGGAAGATGATCGCAGTGTTAATATAGCACCTCTGAGAGAGATTAAATATGAATCGGCAGTTAACCATGTGAGGCTGTGCAGTGAAGGTGCCGTCTCGGAATCGGAGCAAAGTGTCGCTAATGTATGGGGGGAACTGCTCGGTTATCGTGAGTTCAGCAATGATGCTAACTTCTATGAATTGGGCGGTGATTCGATCATTGCGCTGCGAATCGTTAATTCACTTAGTCAAAGCTGGGGGATTCGACTAGAAGTGCAGCATTTGCTAGGACATCCTACACTTAGCGAGTTTGCTGGAGTTGTGGAAGAGCGGCGATTAAGGAGCGGTTCGCCAGAAACGGAAAAAGTAATTCATATGCCCCAGGTGGCGGAGCGGGAGTATTATACGATCTCTTCGTCGCAAAAGCGCATGTACTTGCAGCAAGCTGCATCGCCTAGCGATAGAAGCTATAATTTGCCGGAGCTTTTACATATAGAGGGGGAAATTGATGCAGGCAGATTGGAAGCGTCTATACATTTATTAATAAAAAGGCATGAGATGTTAAGAACGTCATTCGCCATAGTAGACGGTGAAATTTGTCAATTTGTCCAAACTGATGCTCACTTTTCCCTTCAGCGGCTGCAGGCATCCGAAGAAACGGTGCTTGAAACGCTGCATAGCTTGTTTACATCATTTGACCTGAGTCATGCACCGCTGCTTCGCGCTGCTTTATTGACCGTTAATCCTGAGCGGCATGTGTTGTATTTGGATATGCATCATATTGCTTCGGATGGCTTCTCCGCAGGTATTTTGCTCAAAGAGCTTATGATGCTTTACCGAGGAGAGAGTCTTGAGCCGTTAACCTTGCGGTATATAGACTACGCAGCGTGGCAGAGAGAGGAACTGCAATCGGAGCGGATGGAGCGACAGAGAAGTTACTGGATGAAGCAATGCCAAGGGGAGTGGCCTGTGCTGGAGCTTCCGACTGACTTTCCTCGCCCTCTGATAAAGAGCAATCGCGGCGAAACATTTGATATATATGTGGACAACGAGTTATCGGATAATCTACGAAAGCTGGCAAAATCAACGGAATCTACGCTATTTATGGTGCTTTTATCGGTCTATTATACCCTTCTTGCAAAGTATTCTGGCGGGGAAGATATTGCTGTAGGCACACCGATTGCGGGGAGAGTCAACCGTGAAGCTGAGACTCTGGTAGGGATGTTCGTCGGAACACTTGTATTGCGCGGGTATCCCGTGGCAAACAAACCGTTTACCCAGTTTTTAGAAGAGATAAAAGCAGCATCGACAGAGGCTTATGAAAATTCCGACTTTCCATTTGAAGAGCTAGCGTCCATGGTGGATCGGCGAGACAGCAGCCGCAATCCGTTATTCGATACGATGTTTATTATGCAAAATTTGAACATTCCCAACTACTYGAGTGAAGAATTGACCTATCGACACGAGAGGTTCCCGCATGGGACGGCGAAATACGATCTGATGGTTCAAGCCGTGGAGCAAAATGACGGCACCCTGCGATTGGTAGTCGAATATGGCAAGGACTTGTTCCGCGAAGAGACTGTAAGGTCGATGATGAGGCATTACGTTACGTTGCTAAGTTATGTATCGGACTATCCAGACCATACATTAGGCGAGTGTGAAATGTTGTCCCCTCAAGATTACAACAAGTTGCTGACGGAATTTGGCAGTCGTGCGGCTGCTTTCCCTAGTGCTCGCTGTATCCACAGCAGCTTTGAAGAACAGGCAAGACGGGTTCCTGGAAGAGTCGCCGTTCAGTGCAGAGGGGAGTCATTAACGTACGAGCAATTGAATGGGCGAGCAAATGCGCTGGCGCGCAAGCTTGTTCGCTGCGGTGTTGGCCCTAACAGCATTGTCGGTGTGATGGCTGAACGTTCGATTTCAATGGTGACAGGAATGCTTGCGATTATGAAGGCTGGCGGTGCATACATGCCAATCGACCTTCAATATCCGCAGGAGAGAATTAGCTATATGCTTGCTGACAGCGGAGCAAGTTTGCTCTTAGTAGACGATTCGGTTCATAGAAATGCGTATCCATCCGCTCAGGAAATGCGATTAACGGATGAAACGATATATGACGGGGATAAAAGCAATATGGACGTATCCATTTCAGCAGATGATCTTATGTATGTCATCTACACTTCGGGTTCTACTGGGCAGCCGAAGGGGGTTATGGTTCCGCATCGCAGCTTTTATAACTTCAGCCATTCGTTGAAGCTGTTTTATGACGGAAATTTTGATGAAAGAGATCGCTGCTTAAGCCTTACCAATATTTCGTTTGATGTGAGCGTATGCGAGCTGTTTATGCCTTTTATGTTTGGCGCGTCCCTGGTCCTTTATCCAAATCCCAAGCTGCTTGATCCTAGAGAGCTAGCTAAAGTAATTGTAGAAGAGCAGATAACTTTTGCTTATATTCCGCCGACGCTGCTTCGGGATGTGGCGCAATCGTTGGAACAATCGAGGATGACGATCTCCTTGGACAAGCTGCTTGTTGGCGTTGAACCAATAAAAGATACAACGCTTGCGCTTTTTGTTCAATTAAATCTGAATATACGTATTGTTAACGGCTATGGTCCGACTGAGGCAACGATCTGCTCCAATATGTATGTGTATAAATCAGCTGCTGCCAGCGGCGTTAATGTGCCAATTGGCGGACCGATGCATGGCGTCGCGGTTCATATTTTAAATTTTGGAGACAAGCCTGCACCGGTGGGAACGGCTGGGGAGCTATGCATCTCCGGCAGCGGCCTTGCTGCTGGGTATGTTAATAAACCGGAATTGACCGCGGAGCGGTTTGTTGAACACCCGCTACTGCCAGGCACCATCATGTACCGTACTGGTGATTTGTCTAAGTGGCTGCCATACGGAAATGCGATGTATTTAGGCCGTATGGATGATCAAATC
>NZ_JBFTSN010000195.1:0-11468 GCF_056400045.1 Paenibacillus sp. 01L418 | reverse complement strand
AGCTTAATCGTCGTCGCTTTATTTCTTTTCATCATTTCATTTTTTTCGGTTTTCATGGTTGTCCATGTTCTCTTGTCCTTTATTGCCGTACTCGCCATGTGGCCGCAAGCACATTGGATCGGTGAATGAAACGCATAGCCTTCTGAGGAAATCGTATAGTTGTCTGTTTGAACTGTATGCTTTCTATTGCATGATGTACAACCTACCTCAATAAACTGTCTATAATCACGAATAAATTTCATGCGCTGTTATCCCCCAAGATGATCGATTTATAGACTTAAAGCCAAACCGACAACAAAAAAAACTTCCGGAATGCATATGAATTTCATACGCATTTCGGAAGATAACATTCACCGCTCGTTATTAGCACTCGCCTGCTGCAGCTGGTTTTCCTGCATCCTTCGCTGTGCGGAACGATGAACCGCAGCCRCAAGTTGCACTTGCATTCGGGTTCTCGATCGTAAAACCGCCGCCCATTGCCGATTCCTTAAAATCGATAACAAGACCGGTTAAGTATTTGACGCTTTCTCCATCTACAACCACTTTAAGGCCTTCCATATCTAAAGCCTTATCGCCTTCATGCTCTTCATCGTCAAAGCCCATGCCGTAAGAGAAACCACTGCAGCCGCCTTCTTTTACGCCAATGCGCAAAAACATTTCAGGGCCGCCCTCTTCAGCAAGCATTTCTTTTATTTTGTCAGATGCTGTATCACTGATTGTGATCATGCTACATCCCTCCGTTTATCCATCATTCGTTTTAATTGCTGATTACTTTTCACTTACTTATTTGTAGTATACTCCAGTTTGTTCAGTTGCTCAATAGAAGCATGCCCACAAATGAAATTTACAATTTGTGTAAATGCCAATACTTTTCTTATTGCCCCTGCTACGTATGAGGTTTATAATAGTTACAGCTTCTTTAATCGGAAAAGAAAGTTATTTTTTTCACAAACTACTTAAATCAGGAGGCTTAGCCATGAACGTTATAATACCGACAGAGGATACAAAGATGCAGCACATTATTGAAAAAGTGCGTCATGGGCAGCGTTTAACGCTTGAAGATGGTGTTTTCTTATATCAATCAGACGATCTGCTTACAATTGGACAGCTCGCAAATGAAGTTGCCCTGCGCAAAAATGGCAAGAAGGTTTATTTTATTGAGAACATGAGTCTTTACTTTACGAACGTATGTGAAGCCCATTGTGCATTTTGCAACTTCCGCAAGGATGAAGGCGAGGAAGGCTCCTACACGCTTAGCGGCGAGCAAATGATTGAATATGTAGAACAGCATTTCCACCCTGGCGTTCGGGAATTTCATATCGTAGGCGGTCATAATCCGAATGTTCCTTTCCAATATTATGTAGATTCTTTGAAAGCATTAAATGAGCGTTATCCCGACGTAACTCTTAAGGCTTATACTGCTGCGGAGATCGACTTTTTCTCCCGAATCAGCGGCTTGACTTACCGCGAGGTGCTTGAGGAGCTCATGAAAGCCGGCCTGAAGTCGCTAACAGGCGGCGGCGCAGAAATATTATCAGATCATTACCGCAAAAAAATGCGTGTAGACAAAGCCGATGTTACCCAATATTTGCAGGTTCACCGGACTGCCCATGAACTAGGCCTGCGCACGCACACAACCATGCTATATGGTTCARTTGAAACGAAAGAAGACCGCATCCGCCACATGATGCATATTCGTGATCTTCAAGACGAAACAAACGGCTTCCAAGTATTTATTCCGCTTTCCATGCAGCCGATTAATCCAAGAGCCGGCATTCGCAGACGTAATTCAGCATTCGAGGATCTTAAGACGATTGCAATCAGCCGTTTGATGCTCGACAACTTCCAGCATATTAAGGCTTACTTTATTAACATTGGTGTACAGCTTACACAAGTCGCATTAACGATGGGAGCATCGGATGCGCATGGCACGATTGTGAAGGAAAAAATCAGTCATGCTGCAGGTGCCCTAACTCCTGAAGGCATAACGCGCGAAGATCTCATTTGGCTCATTAAAGGCGCAGGACGAATTCCGGTGGAACGCGATACTTTTTACAATGAAATTAAAGTTTACGAGTGAGTAATCTACAACACGAACGCACAAAATAGACCATCATCTAGAAACGTGGAGTTGGAAATCATATGAGAAAACTTATTATTTTGGGCGGAGGTTATGGCGGTCTTGCCATAGCTAACGAGCTCTTAGAAAAACAGTTGCCGATCGATGTTTCCATCGTACTGATTGACCGAATGCCTTTTCAAGGCTTAAAAACGGAATATTACGCGCTTGCTGCAGGAACTGTTTCAGACCTGGAGCTTCGCGTAAAATTTCCAGTTGATCCGAGAATTTCACTCGCTTACGGCGAGGTCACCGATGTGGATATGGAGCTGAAGCTTGTTCATATCGWAGGTCAAGAATCAATGGAATATGAATGGCTTGTGATCGGCCTTGGATGTACGGATAAATATCATGGGATTGAAGGCGCTGAGCAGTATTCTACGAGCATTCAGACCTTCTCAGCCGCTAGACAAACCTACGCTCAGCTCAATGACGTTAAACCTTATGGCCAAGTGTCCATTGTAGGCGGCGGACTAAGCGGTGTCGAGGTTGCAGCGGAACTGCGCGAGAGTCGTCCTGATCTTAACATTCGTATTTTGGATCGCGGGCCTAAGGTGCTCTCGGCTTTCCCGAGCAAGCTGCAATCCTTTGTAGCGGAATGGTTCGGAGAGCATCATGTTGAAATGCGCGGCCATGTCGGACTTACAAAAGTCGAAGGCGGTATTTTGCATGATGGCAATTCTTCAACGCCTATTTATACAGACGTAACGGTATGGACAGCAGGCATCCAGCCTGTACCGCTTGTGCAGCGAATGGAATTGCCGAAGGATAATCAAGGCAGACTTATCATTAATGAATACCATCAATTGCCGGATCATACCGATGTATTTATCGTTGGTGACTGCGCGGCACTGCCGCTGTCGCCAAGCGGTCAAGCCGCAGGTGCCCAAGGCAAGCAAATTGCCGAGGTCCTGCAGGCTATCTGGCATGATAAGACACCTCGTCTTGGCAAAATCAAGCTAAAAGGCGTTCTCGGTTCACTTGGCAAAAAAAGCGGCTTCGGCTTGATGGGCGGAACCGCGATTATGGGCCGTGTGCCGCGCCTTGTTAAGAGTGGAGTGCTTTGGAGATCTAAACGTCACCTTGGCTAGTACATGGTATTACAAATCATCGAGCAGCTTATCCAGCTCATCTTGATCTGCCTTTTKCTGCTCAATGGCTTTCAAAATATTGTCGTACAGCTCGTCTACCGAGTCTGCGGATACGATTGCACCCTCAACTAACGCAAATGGGTTTAAATAACATTCGCCGCAGTTGCCTAAGCAGCCATATTCGGTTACTTCGTATTCATCATTTTGCTCAAATAATTGCATTATACGATCAGTGCCGTGGTGCATATTACTGGCACAAAACTCAATCATTGTTTTAAACATGATGCTTCACCTAACTTTACTAAGTTACTATCCATTTTCAATTGCTTCACTTTGTACTATAATAGGGGAGAAAGGAGATGATTGCAATGAGTGAACAAGTACAAGACACGATGTACGATGAAGTATTGGACGTACTCGATAAGCTTCGTCCGTTTTTGCAGCGCGACGGCGGCGATGTTGAACTAGTCGATGTTGAAGGCGGCATCATCAAGCTTCGCCTAATGGGTGCATGCGGAAGCTGCCCAAGCTCGACGATCACGCTTAAAGCGGGTATCGAACGCGCACTTCTCGAAGAAGTTGAAGGTGTAATCGAAGTCGTTCAAGTATTCTAAAAATATAAGAACGAATCATGATTGCTCTAGGCATGACAAATGATGAAGAGTCTTATCGACWKCATAGGAGCTAGCTCCGAAGCTTAACGATAAGACTCTTTTTTTTAATTCCTATAAGATCAGAACATCCCTTTAATATTGGCGACAATTGGATCAAAGCCGCCTGTGACATCAATTACATTACCCGTTAAGAAATTCGATTGCCGGTCACATAGAAACAGCACCACGCGCGCTACATCCTCGCCAGTACCCGGACGTCCGATCGGCGATTCTTTATCGTAGTCTTCCTCAACCTCAGCAATAGATCGTTCCTTGTTGACGCCCCGAATATCTCCAGGCCCAATTAAATTAACGGTAATGCCATGCGGTGCTTCTTCGACTGCTAACGACTTCGTAAACGAGACAAGTCCTGTCTTCGCTGCGGCATATACCGCTCGATGCGGCCAAGCCCGCGCTTCTCCTGCATGTCCGAAGCCAAAGTGAACGATACGTCCCCATTTGCGCTCACGCATGCCAGGCAGCAGGCGATGATCCAGCAGCATAACGCCTAACAAATTGCCATGGAGCAGTCTAATAATAGTCTCTTCATCATATTCGCTGAATAGACGCCGCTTGCGGACAAATGGGCCTGCGTTGTTGACCAGTATATCTACGCCGCCAAACGAGCGCTCAGCCTCGTCAGCAAGCCGCTCAACGCCCTCAGTCGTAGCAATATCAGCTTGCACGGTAATTGCCTTTACACCAAGCTGCTCGATCTGTGCCTTTACCTGCTGTGCTTCAAGCTCGCTCTCGTAGTAGTTAATGACAACATTGCAGCCTTGCTCAGCAAGCTGGAGCGCCGTTCGTTTGCCGAGTCCCTTAGCGCTGCCTGTTACTAATGCTGTTTTCCCTTTGAGTCCCACGAGTTTTCCCCCCTCGGGATTATGGTTGCTTGTTTCGCATCAATCCGCATGCGTATTGATACGTGAGCAGCAGCGATTCCATCGCTAAATATAGACCCTGCGTCAAATCAGCGGATTGCTCTGCTACATTTTCCAGCTTGATCTCTTCACCGTACATACGGCTGCTTTGAATAAGATCATCCTGCATCTCCGAGTTCATAAAATGAATCTCGGTATTTCTGCGCTTGCGCATCCTTGTTGTTGATTCCTTGTATTTCTCCTTCACATCATTCAGCTTCCAAGTAAGCCCTGGATGAGCTTTCTTCTCCCGCATGTTGCGCAAAACGGTGAAATAAGAAAAATGCGGCTTGATCCGCTCCGTTCTCATATCGAGCAGCTCATTAAGGAACGTACCAAGCTTATCCAGCAAAGAAAATACACGGATAAAAGCGTTTTTATCAAAGTAGATATAACGATTATAATGGATACGTTCCTCATCTGTCATTTGTTTGAGAGATGAGGAAGTAATTTTATGTTGAAAATGAAGGGCGACATAATGGCTTTGCTCTAGCTCGTCCAATGAAGAACGAAGTCCAAGCGTCCAAATCTCATATTTGCGCAGCTTTTGAACGTCAGCTCCGTTCTCAGCCATTTTTTTGGACAAAATGGAGATGAACTGATCCATGAAACGATACGTTTCTGCAAGGGTTCCTTCCGCTTTTCTTAAGGGTTCATCAAACAGGAAACGCAGCATCATCGAACAGTCCCTTCTACATTTACATGCTTACAGCTGACTTTGATCATTTCATTTCAAATGCTTTTACTATCCTTTGCGCCCTTCTCTGAGGCGCCATGAACGAATTAATATGTCCATTAATAATCCAAACAATCCGGTTACAATTAGATTGTGCAATAAATTGGTGAACAGAAACCACTCTGAGTTTGTAATCGTAGCTGTCAAGAGTGCGCCGCTGAAAATTTGAGTAATGACAAGTCCGAGCGTCCACGCAGCAGGCTTCGTTAATCCCGCTCCGCCATGGCTGACCTTACGAATATGGAGAAACAATCCTGCAAGGCTGATACCAAGCAGCAAAGCAGCCACACGGTGGATAAATACCGCTCCTGTTGCTCCGCTAATCTCTGGAATTACTTCACCGTTACAAAGCGGCCAGCCTAGACATCCGCCGCCAGACTCCGTATGCCGAATGAATGCTCCCAAATATACAACAACGTAACAAAAGATAGCGGTAAGCAGGACGCGAGGGAAAACAGAGCGCGGTACTTTAAACTCCACTGGCGGTCCGTCTTTCGCTCTAAACGTCCAAATAACTAACAGCAGTGTTGCTGCAAAAGCGATTAAGGAAATACCAAAATGTATGGCCATAATAGGTGGYGATTGAGGCCACATGACGGCGGCCGCCCCCATTAACGCTTGGATGATTGTGAATAACAATGCACCGCCAGCATAAAAAAGTGGCTCTTTGTAGCTTTTTCGGTTTTGTCTAAATTTACGGAACATTGCAACGGCAGTTGCGAGAACAAGAAGACCTTCAAAACCTGTCACAAGCCGATGTGAATATTCAATCATGGATTCAATTGTATAAGCAGGAATAAATTTGCCATGACACAAAGGCCAGTCATCACCGCAGCCTCGTCCAGAATCCGTATTCGTCACTAATGCTCCGCCGAGCAGTACAAGAAGCATTCCGATGCACGCAGCGAGAGCTAACGCGCGAAAACGCCCGGTTACCATAATAAAATCACCTTATTTCATGTTTTAATAACAGTTCAATTATAGCCATAAAAAAAGGCAAAAGCCATGTTGAAAATGTGACACTTCAAGTAGAAGCACTGAAAAAAAGGAAAGCCCGCGCTGAGAGAACGAATTCTCACAAGGCGCGGACTAACGATTACTTATGAGCCAGCGCATCGCTGACTTGGATGGAACGATCGACGAATTCCTCGATTTCCTCGCGTGATTTGCGCAGCTTGCTAACGAATCTAACTAGCTCCTTGCTTTCACGGAAAGCGATAAAGCTCGGTATGCCCAGTATGTTCAGTTCGGAGCAAAGATCAGGTAGATCGTCGCGATCCAGCTCGATGAAAGTAACCTTGCCCTCATAATGACGTTCTAAATCCGGCATAAACGGATCGATAAAATGGCAATCCTTGCACCAAGTCGTCTTAAATACTGCAATCGTGAGCCCTTCGCTTGCCACTGCTTCGCGGAAAGCCTCATCTGTCGTTAACTTTTTCATCTCGCACCTCTGCACATCGTTGTATTTAACATGATCTTATGTTGCTTAGACTTCCCGATCCAGCGTAAATATTCTCATGTCTTCGCCCATGTCGACCCAGCCAATCTTTGCTTTTAATGCTGCAGCCAAATTACGCGCTGGCACATATGTCGTACCATTAATAACAGTTACCGGGAACGCCCATTTTACATTTTTACCGTTAACGACGGCTGTATCGCTGCCATTTTTTAGAACAATGGTCGTATTTGTAGCTCCATCATTAACTTTTAAGCTTTTTGTTTTTGCGTCATACGTCAGGGTAGCACCCAACTGCTCAACCGTATCGCGGAGAGGAATAATTGTAATATTGTCGGCAGTCAAAATGACAGGATTATAATAATCAGAAGGATACCATGTGATGTTCTRCTTGCCGATATGCAATTTATTTTTCAATAAATCATAAGCAAATGATTTTTCATCAAATTGCTTCAATACTTGATAACCTTGCATGCCAAAAAGCTTATCTACAGAAATATCCGTCTTGGATGCTACAGGCGCATCTGCCTTTACATCGCCGTTTACATTCCAAGTTTCGCTTTCAACCTTGATTGTCAGCCCTTTAACCGGCAAAATACCGTATTCTAGGTCCACTGTTGGAACATAAGAAAGCTCATAGGCCTGCTTCCGCATATCTAGCTTATTATCGAAATAAACATCTGCTTTGATGGTTAGGTCCTTGCTGAAAATTTCATCTAATGTTTCATCCGGCTCTTCCTCAAGCAGCTTCAGCTCGCCCTGCAGCTCCGTTAAGAGAAGAGCGATAGCGTCCGTTGCTTCCTTGATCGCTTCCTTAGGATCCTGAGTATCTAATTCGCTGCCTTCAAATGGGTTAATCGTACCTGCAGCTGCCCATACATTTGGATTGCTCTGAAGAATCTCAAACACGCCTGTTATCATCTTGTCTAAACCAACACGATCAGCAACAAGTGCATCAACATATTTTTTCACCCATGCCCAAATTTCAGGACCATCAAGGTCAACATGCACTTTCATCAATGAAGTCGGTGAACCATTAATGGATTCATTTACTGGCTTCACTTCAATTCGTTCTGGATTTGGCAGGTTATGTATAACATACGAGCCAATGGTATCCAGCATCTGGTGACCAAGCGCAGTTAGCGCCGCTTCATCAACTGCCGGAGCTTCAGTAGATGCTGCTCCCGCTGGCAAGACTGTCAAATCTGATACCCCTGTCAAACCAAGCAAACCCTCGCTCGTCAGATCAAGCACAAAAGGATGCTTTGCTCCCTCAAGCTCCATCACAGCAAGTTTGTCAGACATTTTCAATGAAAATTTAATGCTTGCCGTTTCTCCAAAAACGAGACTTCCATCCATGGAGATATTTGAGCTGTCCTGCGCTTTAACATGATCCAGTTGAAGCTTCATATTGGAAACCAGCTTCATAATGGCAAGTTCCTCTTCAGGAGCACCTTCATAGGCTTCCTCATCTAGCAAGAGCTTAAATTCTAGCGACTGCTTGCTTTCACTTGAAGTAACTTTAAGTGAATTTTTGAGCGCCGTATTAAAATCAAGATTGGAAACCGCTTGACAACCGGCAACGAAAATAAGTGTTAAAGCTAATAAAAGAATCAATAACTTACTTGGTCTTGCAAAAAATGATTTCATCCACTCGTCTCCTTTGTTATCGAACATCAATAAGCAGGTTATTGTTATTCACAAACTCTACTCATTGTACAGGAGACTCTATTTGTTGTAAATGTATGGAAAGCACTAGTTTTGTCGAATTTTCAAGCCTTTTACAAGCAGACATTACGACTGTTTTGTTTGAATTTCCACTTGCTTTGTTTCACGACGCCAATTGATTTTCCAATCATAATAATTTGCAATGTCTCGCAACGCAATCATATGCACCTCAGTACCGGATTTCTCGGAGAAATGGATGCCAGGAACCTCTTTCTCGTCAATAAACAGCTTAGCAGAATGATCGCCCTTCAACTTACGGAAAAGCTCTTCTTCGGTTTCACCTGCTCTTGCCCCATTGATTCGGAAACTATTGTGATGCAACTTAGAGTTAATGCCTTCTTTCGTCGTAAACGTAATAGGTATACCTACCGCTTTTGTCAGCTCCAAAACAGCTTCATTATGAGCACCATATGGAAACGCAAGTGCACTCACCTTATTGCCGAGTTCACTCTTCAGCCGCTCCCCAGCCCTAAGCAAATCTTTTTTCAACCGTTCAACGTACTCCGCCTTTGTTTCCATCTTTTTCTTTTGTTTATCATAATTAAGCTTGGACATGACAGGCGCTTCATTACCGTGTTCGTTCACTGCTCCATAACGATGCATATCAAAGGTGTGGCTCATAAAGCTCATTCCCGCTTGCTGCATTTCCCTCATCTGATCCCAAGTCAGCTTTGGCGTTCCCGGCTTCGTACGGTCATCGATCGTCGAGACGATTACAAAGTTGACAGCAGGATAACCATATTCCTTCAGAATCGGATAAGCAAGCTTATAAAAGCTTTCATAGCCGTCATCAAATGTAATCAACAGCGCGTTATCCGGCACATGGCCTTTTCCTTGCATGAAGTTAATATATTGTTCAATAGTAATAACTTGAAAGCCATTTTGCTTCACAAGCTGCATTTGTTTTTTAAACCGCTCCACAGCAATAATGCCATCAGACTGAGGTTTTCTTGCGATATCATGATACATAAGAACGGCGACCTGCTCTGAATAATAAACACTCTTTTTACTAGAAGACATACTGAATAAATCAAACTGCTTGTCAAACGCTTGCTCCAAATATTGCGCCGATACCATCAAGCGGTCGTTTTGAATCATAGCAGGTGCTTGGCCCTCTAGCTTTGTACCATTTACTATCAATTGAACGCTGTTTACCTTGTTCTCATTTGAACATCCTGTCAGCAGCCATCCAACCATCATAGCGACAGCAATGACGATTGCTAGCGCTGCTTTTTTCTTTTGATCCATTATGATTTCCCCCTCAACTACCCAACTAATGGATAGTGTAGAGGAGAAATCTTATCGACTGCGTTTATAGCCGCTTAACATATGCTTAAAGAAATCTTAAGTTTCAAGATGCGCCAACGGGAAGCTCATCTCGAATATCGTTTCCTTAGTGGAACTGCTAACCGATATTCGTCCATTTTGCGCTTCGATAATACTTTTGGTAATCGCGAGTCCAAGGCCCGTTCCTCCAGACCCCGATTCAGAAGATCGTGATCGGTCAACACGGTAGAAGCGGTCAAAAATAAAAGGAACATCTTGTGCCGGAATTTGCTCGCCGTAATTAATAACTCGAATGACAGCTCGATCTTCTATATTCTCGATCTGCAAATCGATAATTTTGCCTGAGCTGCCATATTGAATGGCGTTCGTCATTAAATTATCGAAGGCGCGCGCCAGCATATTCCCGTCCGCCATAATGAACAATGTGTTTTCCTTTGTTTGAATATTGCAGGTCATCTTCGCCTTCTCTAGGCTTGGAACGAACTCCTCGGTAAGCTGGAGTGCGAAGCCGACAATGTCTAGTTCATCAAGCTCCAGCGGCATGCCGTTGTTTAGCTTTGTGTATTCAAACAGATCATCGATTAATCGTTTCAGATGCTTCGATTTCTCATAGGCGATGTTAACGAAATATCGGAGCTCTACCTCATCCTGATACCGATCCTGATCGATCAGTTCAAGGAAACCTAAAATGGACGTAAGCGGTGTACGCAGATCATGAGATACACCGGTAATTAAATCATTTTTTGATTTCTCGGCATTTCGCTCATCCTGCAGCAGCTGATTGAATTGCTGGCCTAATCCATTTATGCTGCTTGCTATTTCTCCAAGCTCATCCGACGCTTTGACAGGAATAACATAATCAAGCTCCCCAGCACCCAGCTGCTGCAGGCCAAATCGGATTTCCTTCAAATAGTTAATCATGTTCCTGCTTGTCCAGAAAAATAACGCTAGAAAAAGCAGACATCCAAAAATAGCAATGACAGGGGCAGAACCAATATTGTTTACGATCCAAATTAATGTACGATTATACGATGTGTATTGTATAAGAAAATAGGCAAGCAAATGTCCTGCAATGACGCAGCATAACATAAGACCTAAGCTTTGTAAGAAAGCAATGATAAAGGATAAGCGAATGGTACGGAAAAACTTATAGCCCTTCTGATTATCACTCGCCCCACGTTGGTCAAGCTTCCTGTAGCAAATTACAAAGATCAATAAACCCGCAGCAGCTGCGATTGGCGTTGATCCGATGTTCTCAATTGTCCATATAATTGTTTTGTCGTATGGCTTTATATCTAACATAAACCACAGCAGCATCCAGCCAATCACAGCAAACAGCACCGCTGCTCCTAAACTTGCTGCAGCTGCCTTTAAGTTGAATTTGTTCTTTTTCTTCATCATTTCAGCACCTTCATTTGCGAGGTTTGCATCTAAATAGGCAGGTGGAAGACGAGGTTCACACGATGCCTATAGCG
>NZ_JBFTSN010000194.1:0-11525 GCF_056400045.1 Paenibacillus sp. 01L418 | reverse complement strand
ACAGTATCTTACGCGCAAATTTAAAGAGCAGACAGGATTCAGTCCGATTGAATATGTCATTAAATTGAGAATAGAGAAAGCACAATTTTTATTGCTTACGACAGATGCTACTTTACAAGAGATCGCACTGAATGTGGGATATTCAGATTTGTTCTATTTCAATCGTATTTTCAAAAAATATGCAGGTATTGCACCAGGTAAATTTCGAAATAAACATCTGTCCGATCAAGGACAGGGTTCTAATCATACAAAAAAAACGTTAAAAAACTCCATTGTTAATCAAACCTCTCAAAACTATATTTATAATGAGAATGAAAAACATTCTCAATTCATAAGAGAAGAGGATTACACAATGAACAAAGGCTCCAAAACGGTAATGCTGTCCACAGTATGGCTCTGTTTTGCTATTATGGTTAGTGCGTGCTCAGCAGCGACTAACACCCCGAGAAACGCGAGCTCGGGCAATATGACAGGAACAGAGAAAACATCAGACAATCAGTCTGCCAATACTTCTACAACTGCTGCGCAGTTAAATGAAACAAAAATAGTAGCTACCCATTTTGGTGATGTGGAAATTCCAATAAATCCGAAGCGAGTAGCATCTATTGACTATTTGGGCACTGTAATTGCTCTTGGCGTTGAACCGATCGGTTCCAATAATGTGCTGCTGAATAGCCCGTATTTAAAGGGGCATTTGGAAGGTGTGGAAGATGTCGGTGACTCGATAGAGAAGCTCCTTTCTATAGAGCCGGATATTATTATTACACATACGACCAAGCCAGAGGTTTATGAGAAATATAGTGAGATTGCACCGACGGTGTCTATCGCCTCTAATACCTTCAATAGTGTTCATGAAGAATTAACCTATTTTGGAGAAGTATTAGGCAAAGAAGATGAGGCGGCTGAATGGTTGAAACAATATGATCTCCATACAGCTGAAGCGAAGGAGAAAATTGCAGGGCTTTTACCAGAAGGTTCTACATTTTCAGTATTCCAGGAGTATGATGGACAAGTTTTCGCATTCGGCCCCAAATCAGGTCGTGGAGGCAGAAATATTTATCAGATGCTGGGCCTTGCTGCTCCAACTGCAATCCCTGAAAATATATTAGCTAATACTTACTCGAAAATATCAATAGAGAAACTGCCGGAGTATGCAGGGGACTATATCGTCCTAACAACCGAGTCATCGCTGGAAGAGCTCAAAAAAGATCCAATATGGGGTTCTCTGGAAGCGGTACGGGAAGAACGAATTTTCCTTTGGAATGAAGAACGTTCATGGTATCGTGATCCTATCGCTCTCCTCGCACAAACGAAGGAGTTGGCTGACTGGATTGTTGGTCTATCGAAGCTTAAGTAATTTTGTTATAGGAAATACGTGTATATTTGGCAATCATTCAATATTTTTACACAAAGTATTTAATACCGCTGATATGAAATTGGATGCATGAACACAGATAGAAACAAGGTCAAGCATGGTGTGTACTCACCGTACTTGACCTTTTTTTTCCATAAGCCGTTATTTCACCAGCTCCAAAAACTTGCTTGCCGCATTGGATAGCGGCATATTGTGCATGATCATAAAGCCTACTTGTGATGGAGGCATCTGAATATCCAATTGAATCTCAAAGAGAGAACCTTCTTCCAGTTCTTTGGCAATAAATTCTTTAGTCACATAAGAAATACCAAGGCCTTTCCGCGCGAATTCGATGAGCAGATCAACGCTTCCTACCTCAATTTCTGGCTTGATTTGATGCCCATAATTTTGGAATAGTTCGGTAATCGCCATTCGTACACGACTGTTTCGAGAGAACAGGATAATTGGATACTGGAGCAGCACTTCTAGTGAGAGCACCTTGTCCTTAAGCTCAGCATATCTTGCTCCTGCTACAAAACAATCCTGCAGCTGAATGCCCTTCATAACCTCTAGCTGCGAATCGACGATGGGCATACGAACGACGCCCAAATCGATTTTGCCTTCCTTCAGAAAAGCGATGGTTTCTGGTGTCGTTCCATGATTCAGATGCAGCTTGATACCGGGATATTTTTCGTGATAGGTTTCCAAATAAGGCAGCAAATAATGCTTGAACAACGAATCACTTCCACCGATCCGCAGCTCACCGCTGTCCAAATTTTTAAGAGCCGCCATCTTTTCTTCGGCTAGCGAGATGAGAATTTGAGATTTCTCAATATAGGAATAAAGGATTTCACCCTCTTGCGTCAGAGCAACACCCTTAGAATTCCGATAAAACAAAATGATGCCTAAGCTGTCTTCCAACTGCTTGATGGCATGGCTAACGCTCGGCTGCGTGATATACAACGATTTTGCGGCTTGGGATAAGCTTCCCTTCTTCGCCGTCCAGTAAAAAACTTTGTATAGCTCATAATTGATCATAGACAGTATCTATAGCTCCTGTGAAAAATATGAATTACTTGTATAGGTCATATTCGTATTATAGTGGAATTAGGAAATAGAAACCAGTACTAACTACAAAGCACTGCTGGAAGGAGTAAGAACATGGAGGCTACCACATTTGTTTTGTTTGGAGCGACAGGGGATTTAGCAAAGAGAAAAATTTACCCTGCTTTGTATAATTTATTTATTGATCAAAAGCTGCCGGAGTTCTTCTCCGTGGTCGGCCTCGGAAGAAGAGAGCTATCCGATAAAACCTTTCAGGACAATGTCGAACAATCTCTTCGTATGTTTTCCAGGCGTGAAGCAAATGATCCAGAATTGATTCAAAAATTTTTGCGTACATTCCGCTATAGTGTTTTGGATGTTGGCCGCAAAGAAGATTACCATAAGCTTCTTCATCTTATTGAGAAACGGGAAGAAGAGCTGCGCGTTGCACCCAATCGCTTGTTTTACTTGTCGGTTGGACCTGAATTTTTTGAACCGATTGCAGCTAACATTCATGAAAGCGGGCTTGGTTCCGCTAATGGCTGGAAGCGGCTWGTAATCGAGAAGCCATTTGGTCATGATTTGCAGTCTGCTCGAGAATTGAATGAAAACCTGAGCAAATCGTTTGCGGAAGAAGAAGTTTTCCGTATTGATCATTATCTTGGCAAGCCGATGGTTCAAAAGCTTGAGGTTCTGCAGCAAAGCAATCCAGTCCTTCAAGCACTTTGGGACAAACGCTACATTGCCAACGTTCAAATTACGGCAAACGAAATTGTAGGCGTGGAAGAAAGAGCTGGCTATTATGATCATGTTGGTGCAATCAGAGACATGTTCCAGAACCATATGCTTCAATTGCTCATGATGTTGACCATTCACCTTCCGAACAACAGCACCTCAGAAAATGTCCGTTTCAAAAAGAAACTGGTCATGGAATCACTGGAGCTGCTGCAAAAAGCAGATGTCAACACCCAAGTGATAAGAGGACAATATGGAGAAGGAGAGATTCAAGGGGAATCGGTGGTCGGTTATACCTCCGAACCAAACATTGCTGCAAACTCCATGAACGACACTTTTATTGCAGCTAAACTGCAAATTGACGATTACTTCTGGCGGGGCGTTCCTTTCTATATCCGTACAGGCAAAAGAATGAAGGACAAATCAACAAGAATTGTGATCGAGTTCAAAGAACCAATAAAGCAAGCTGCAACAAACGATGATAGCAAAATGCCTAATCTGCTTGTATTTGAGATCAGTCCTGACGAGAGCATTAGATTGCAATTAAATACGAGAGACCCTGAGCACAAGGGTGAATTCAAGCCCATGAATATCGATTTTCATGCGACGAGAGACAATGTGCCAGAAGCTTATGAGAATTTGATTCACGATGCTTTGCACGGCGACTCTACATTTTTCGCGCATTGGGACGAAGTCGAATTGTCATGGAAATGGGTTCAACCCATTTTGGAAGCTTATGAAGAAAACTTAGTTCCGCTGCATCGTTATGCAGCTGGCACATACGGTCCGGTTGAGTCTGATATGCTGCTTGCACAAGACGGCTTCCATTGGTGGTTCGATGAGAAGACCGAACAAGAAATCGAAACCATAAAAGGAGAACAATATGCTTAATACAAAAACAATTGAACAACTATCTATTGATACTATCCGTACACTGTCTATCGATGCTATAAACGCTGCAAATTCCGGACATCCGGGGCTTCCAATGGGAGCTGCGCCTATGGCGTACTCACTTTGGGGCAACCACCTTAATCACAATCCGAGCCATTCAAAATGGTTCAACCGTGACCGTTTTGTCTTGTCCGCGGGTCATGGCTCAGCTTTGCTTTACAGCCTGCTGCATTTATCCGGCTATAACGTATCGCTCGAGGACTTGAAGCAGTTCCGTAAGCTGAACAGCAAAACGCCTGGACATCCTGAGTATGGCCATACAGATGGTGTTGATGCAACAACAGGGCCACTAGGACAAGGACTTGCGATGGCTGTAGGTATGGCAATGGCCGAAGCTCACCTAGCATCAAAATTTAATCAAAACGGATACCCGGTTGTTGATCATTACACGTATGCACTTGTCGGAGACGGCTGCTTAATGGAAGGAATTTCTTACGAGGCGATGTCTATGGCTGGACATATGAAACTCGATAAACTCGTTGTATTGTACGATTCCAACGATATTTCCTTAGACGGCGACCTCAATCTTTCTTTCGGGGAAAACATGCAGAAGAGAGCGGAATCTGCTAATTGGCACTACATGCGTGTTGAAGATGGCAATGATATCGAACAAATATCAAATGCGATCGAGGCAGCAAAGAGCAATGAAGAGCAGCCGACCATTATCGAAGTTCGTACGGTTATCGGATACGGAAGCAAGGCAGCGGGAACGAATAAAGTGCACGGCAATCCACTAGGCAAAGAAGAGGCAAAAGCGACAAAAGCGGTTTACGGTTGGGATCATGAGGAAGAATTTACCGTTCCAGCAGAAGTTCAAGCTCACTTTGCACAGTTGAAACAAAAAGGCGAAGCAAAAGAAGCAGCGTGGAATCAGCTAATGGCTGCTTATAAAGAACAGCATCCGGCGCTTGGTACGGAACTTGAGCAAGTCATTGAAGGTTCTGTTGTTATCGATGCTGCAGATCTTCTTACTTTCGATGCTTCCAAAACGGTATCTACACGTGTAGCGAGCGGTCAAGCGATCAATCATTACCTTAAAACGGTGCCTTCAATTTTTGGCGGTAGCGCAGACTTGTCCCATTCAACGATGACTGATATTAACGGCGAAAAAACCTTTGCTGTTGAATCTTATGCAGGACGAAATATTTACTTCGGCGTTCGTGAGCATGCTATGGGGGCTGCTGGAAATGGTATGGCATTGCACGGCGGCGTAAAACCGTTTGTAAGTACATTCTTCGTATTCAGCGACTATCTGCGTCCGTCCATTCGGTTGGCTGCACTGCAGAAGCTTCCTGTCATTTACGTATTTACACATGATTCGATCGCTGTTGGCGAAGATGGACCTACTCATGAGCCCGTTGAGCATTTGACAGCATTGCGCACGATTCCTGGGCTTACAGTTATCCGTCCAACTGATGCCAATGAAACGGCTAATGCTTGGGCTTATGCTTTGCAGCAAAATGAAGGACCAGTAGCTTTAGTACTAAGCAGACAAAACTTGCCTATATATGAAGAAACTAAAGGCAATGTCGCTGCGGTTGCCAGCGGTGGTTATGTTCTAACGGAGACAAACGACAAGCCTGACATTATTCTAATCGGTACCGGTTCTGAGGTTTCTCTGGCAGTTGGCGCAAAAACTGAACTTGAGAAGGAAAATATTTCAGTTCGTGTAGTAGCTATGCCAAGCCGTGAATTGTTCAACCGTCAATCGGCAGAATATAAGCAATCAGTGCTGCCTGCATCTGTTACGAAACGCTTAGCTATTGAAGCTGGCATTTCGTTAGGCTGGGATAGTTATACAGGACCAAGCGGCARCGTATTGTCCATCGATACGTTTGGCGCTTCTGGACCCGGTAGTGAAGTTTTAGAGTTTTTCGGATTTTCGGTAGATAACGTGGTTCGAATGGCGAAAGAATTACGCTAAGCAATGCATGAAGACAATAAAAATTTAATAATAAAAAACGGAGGTTTTAATTATGAAATTTTTCATCGACACTGCGAATTTGGTAGATATCAAAAAAGCTTATAAAATCGGTGTATTGTCTGGTGTTACGACGAATCCATCTTTGGTTGCCAAAGAAGGCGTGAAATTCGAAGACCRCATAGCAGAAATTCTTCGCGAAGTGCCTGAGGTAGAATCGGTATCAGCAGAAGTGACGCCTGACGCAGAAACAGCTGAAGAAATGATCGCGCAGGCAAATGAACTGATCAAAATCAACAACAATGATAAAAACATTACAATTAAGCTTCCGATGACGCTAGCTGGTCTAGAAGCTTGCCGCTACTTGACCAAAAAAGGCGTGAAAACAAACGTAACATTGATTTTCACTGTGAACCAAGCGCTTTTGGCTGCTCGCGCTGGAGCGACTTATGTTTCTCCATTCCTCGGTCGTTTGGATGATATTTCGGAAGATGGTGTTCTGCTCGTCACGAAGATTGCTGAATTGTTCCGTACGCACAATCTGGATGCTCAAATCATCGCTGCATCTGTTCGCCACCCGGATCATGTTACTCGTGTAGCGATGGCTGGGGCACATATAGCAACGATTCCGTTCTCTGTAATCGAACAAATCTCCAAACATCCTCTAACGGATCAAGGCATGGAGAAGTTCGCAGCTGATTGGAAGAAAACGGCGCAGCAGTAATCTGCGGTTTCCAAACGTTAATCCATAAATGTTTATCTACAACAGGACAGTAATGACAGGGAGGCAGTTATCATGAAAAAACAACAAATTGGCGTGGTTGGTTTGGCCGTAATGGGTAAAAATCTAGCCTTGAATATAGAAAGCAAAGGTTTCTCGGTTGCCGTGTATAATCGTTCAGCAGAGAAAACAAATGAACTATTGGCGGAGGCACAAGGAAAAGATTTTGTCGGCGCATTCAGTGTGGAAGAATTCGTACAATCACTGGAATCGCCGCGTAAAATTCTTATCATGGTGAAAGCGGGTCAACCGACAGATGATACGATAAATCAGTTGGTGCCGTATCTGGACCAAGGAGATATTCTTATTGATGGCGGTAACGCCTATTTTCCAGATACACAGCGCAGAAACAAAGAACTTCAAGCATTAGGCTTCCGCTTTATCGGAGCCGGCGTTTCTGGCGGCGAAGAGGGTGCGCTTAACGGTCCAGCTATCATGCCAGGCGGTCAAAGAGACGCATACGAGCTTGTAGAGCCAATCTTGACAGCTATTTCAGCAAAAGTGAATGGTGATCCATGCAGCACTTATATCGGTGCTGACGGCGCTGGCCACTATGTCAAAATGGTACACAACGGCATCGAATACGGCGATATGCAGCTCATCGGCGAAGCGTACCACCTGCTCAAAGATGTGTTGAACCTGAACACTAGCCAGCTTCATGACATTTTTACGGAATGGAACAATGGCGAGCTGGATAGTTATTTGATCGAGATAACGGCAGATATTTTCAAGAAAATTGATCCGGAAACAGGCAAACCAATGGTTGATGTCATTCTCGATTCAGCAGGACAAAAAGGTACTGGCAAGTGGACTAGCCAAAGTGCATTGGATTTGGGTGTGCCATTGTCGATCATTACGGAATCCGTGTTCGCTCGCTTTATTTCCGCTATGAAAGAAGAACGTGTGGCTGCGAGCAAAAAATTAAACGGCCCAGCGGTATCCAGCTACGACGGTGATCCGCAGGAATTTATCGAAGCTGTTCGCAAAGCGCTGTACACAAGCAAAATCGMTTCCTACGCGCAAGGCTTTGCCCAAATGAGAGCTGCTTCTGACGCTTATAACTGGGATTTGAAATATGGCAGCATTGCGATGATCTTCCGCGGAGGATGTATTATCCGTGCAAGATTTTTGCAAAATATTAAGGATGCCTATGACCGCAATCCAGCTTTGAATAACCTATTGATGGATGAATACTTCAGCAATATTGTTGAGAACTATCAAGAGGCTTGGAGAAAAGTCATTTCCATCGCTGTAACTAGAGGCATTCCGGTTCCAGCATTCGCTTCCGCATTAGCGTATTATGACAGCTATCGTACAGAAAGACTTCCTGCTAATTTGCTGCAAGCGCAACGGGATTATTTTGGAGCACATACTTTCCAGCGCCTTGATAAAGAGGGAAGCTTCCACTTTCAATGGATGGAAAATAACGAATAACGATTAAAACCAACACAAACTCCTAGCAGATAATCATGAATTCATTTTTCATGTTATCTGTGTAGGAGTTTTTTTTGTTTCAGATGGCGAATGGAGACAGTGATTTTGGAGCGCGAAGGATAAAAGTTGTTTTTGACAGAAGGAAAATTATACAATGGAAGTAAGGAACTGCTTGAAGTAGCCATCCTCATATTGTAAATGAAGGGAAGAGTGCCGATGAACACACGAATGAAACAACTTGAGGATCGACTTTCCAACCAGCAACATAAGGATTTATTTCTGCAAACGATGCACACGCTGAAAGCGATTGACGATCTTGCTGATCAGCACAGACGCTTTCAATCCATGCAGGCCATTAGCGGCGTCAAAATCATAGGTACGGAAGAGGCGTTGTTTTACGAAACGCTGACACAGGTTAAAGAAGAGATTGTCTCTACGCTTGAGAAAACGGTGAAGGACCTGGAGCACAAAGGTGATAAAAACTATACTAAAAACTTCAAGGACGGCGTGGAGTAACCCATGCGCAGCCCAAAAAAAGTTGAGTAGAAGGAAAACTTCTGCTCAACTTTTTTGTGTTCATGGGAGGATACAAGCGTACAGTTTCTATTTTCTTTGTAAAAGGAACGATCTGTTATGCGCAACTTTCAATCCTATTACACGTCTGTAAATTATGGGATTATTTTGAATTAAGTGAAATTAGAATGAGATAAAGACTTTGCAATAGAATTATTCACGAATAGGAGACAAGATGAAGCCAAAACGGTCGAGAATACTTATTTACTCTGTATGTGTATGTCTGCTCCTATTTTATTTTGGAAATAGAAGCGGGTATGTTTTTAGTGAAAGTAAAGCACTGAAAGAGGCATATGCTCGTGCAGACGGAGAAGCGGTATATCAGCAAGCATTCGGAAAGGATAAACTAGTTATATGGAAAATGGAGGATATGGATTTTGTTAAGCTCGTTACGAAGAGATGGGGATTTCTATATCGCGTATCCGAGACCTCTCCATTAGCTCCAAGCGCTAACGAACCGAATACCATTCAACGAACATGGTCAGCTCAATTAAATGCTAACAAAATGTACGACATTATTTTTGCATTTTCTACGATTAACCCTGAGATAAAGCGAGTCATTATTAGCAATGATAATTTTAGCAATGTTGAAGAGGACAATTTGGAATTTATTAAGAGCGACTCAACGGTATATATTGAATTACCTGTACGAAATGGGTATGCAGTATCATATCTAGAAATTAATCCTAAGGACAATAGGGGATTTGTTTTTCGAGGCATGGATAACAATGGTCATTTGATCGCAGCAACTAGATAGCAATAAAAGGCTGCCATTGGCAGCCTTTTATTCACGGAACAATTGCATCATAATCGTTCAAGTCATTATTTTTTTAAGTGATAAGGTACTGTAGTGACGATCACATTTCTTCTATATAACAAGTGAGCACGAATCAATAAACTGGATTGGTTATGCAGCATATTGTGCCAACCTTTCTTTGGAATAAACTGTGGGATGATGACAGTAACTTTGTAATTTGATTCACTCGCCTTGCGCTGAACGGTATCAATAAATTTAGTTAATGGTTGAATGATGCTTCGATAAGGCGAATGTAAAGTAACGAGTCGCACATCAGGCTGCCACGTTTTCCATTTTTCTTCGAAAGTGAATTCATCCTCTCTTTCAAATGGAATATGAACCGCAATGATCTGGTGAGGTGACAGCGATTTGGCGTAATTCAATGAGTTCTCGACCACATGGGTAATACCAGCCACAGGAAGTATGATCACATTCCCCTCAATTGGAATAGCGRCCTCAGAGGTCGTAATTCGCAGTTGATCGGCTACAGATTCATAATGTTTTCTAATTCGGTGAAAGAGCAAAATGATAAGAGGAAGAAAAATTAATACGGACCACACCTGTGCGAATTTGGTTAAAAAGAACATCATGGTGACGATAAAGCTTATAACCGCACCTGTTGAGTTAATGATTAGCTTAGATATCCAGCCTTGCGGTTTTTCACGAATCCATTTTACCATCATACCCGTCTGCGAGAGTGTAAAGGGGATGAATACACCTACGGCATAAAGTGGGATGAGATGCTCAGTTCGGCCTTCAAATGCTATAATCAACAGGATTGAGAAAACGCCTAGAATAATAATGCCGTTGGAATAACCTAATCTGTCTCCTCTAATGGTAAACATTCGAGGGATAAATTTATCTTTGGCTAAGTTGACTGCCAGCAAGGGGAAAGCAGAATATCCTGTATTAGCAGCAAGGATCAGAATTAATGCAGTTGTTCCTTGAATAAAATAATACATAAAGTTCCGACCAAACGTATGTTCAGCAATGTCTGAAACAACGGTGACTTCTTCCCGGGGACTAATACCATAGTAATAAGCTAAAAATACGATTCCGGAAAATAATATGGCAAGCAGCGACCCCATCGCAATTAACGTTTTGGAAGCATTACTTGGAGACGGGCTTTTAAAGTTGGGTATTGCGTTCGAAATAGCTTCAACCCCTGTTAAAGCAGAACTTCCGGAGGAAAAAGCTTTCAGCAGCAGAAACAAACTAATTCCTGCCACTGGCGTTCCAATAGGTGTATGTAATTCTGGCGAGACATTGCCTAATAGAATGTTGTAAATGCCTACAATGATTAAAATGAATAAAGCCAAAACAAATAAATAAACCGGAAAGGCTAATATTGAAGCGGACTCCGTTACTCCCCTTAAATTCAAGATGGTTATAAATAATACAAAAATAATCGCAATGATCACATTATAAGGATGCAAGCTTGGGAAAGCAGATGTAATGGCATCTGTTCCGGCAGATACACTTACCGCTACCGTTAAGATATAGTCAACTAACAGTGAGCCTCCGGCTACTAACCCAGAGTATACACCTAGATTTTTTTTGGATACGACATAAGCGCCTCCGCCGTGAGGATATGCAAAAATAATCTGCCTATAGGATAAAATAAGTGCTAATAATAAAATCAATACACCAATGGCAATCGGTATGGAATACCAAAAAGCGGCGGCACTAACGGTGATTAAGACTAACAATATTTGCTCAGGACCATATGCCACAGAAGATAAGGCATCTGAAGAAAGAATGGCAAGAGCTTTTGTTTTATTCAGTTTTTGCTCGCCTAATTCCGTTGATTTTAATGGTCGTCCGATTAAAAACCTTTTTAATGAAGAGAACATTCGTTAGCCTCACCTCGCTTAATTTATTGTGTGTATATTACCCTGCAAATAAAATAAATAAACTTTATGAAATAAAACTGGAG
>NZ_JBFTSN010000193.1:0-11528 GCF_056400045.1 Paenibacillus sp. 01L418 | reverse complement strand
CTTATCATGAGGCGGATGTACGATTTCAAATTGAAAATTCTCACGTTCAAAGCGGTTTTTAACCGCCCGAAGACTGGCATTTTGTTTTCCGACAAGCGTGAAATTGTCCAGATGAACCAATGCTTCCTCACCCAGTTTAAAAAAGCGATAGCCGTTTTCGTGATAAAACGGTAAATAGTCAGGTGTCGTTTGATAAAATACGACCTCTACCGCAAACTGATCGGCAAATTGCTGAAACTGTTGAATCGCTTCGCTAATCATGCTTTTGGGACCTAAAGGATCACCGAGCACAACAAGCTTATTTCGAATTTTCGCATAGGGTATTAACACTTGATCCTTCATCGCCCAGAAGAAGCTCTTGTCACCGGTAAAGAGCATATGCGTCAATAAATTTCCTTGTTCCTTTTCAAGAAAAGCTTTTAATTTCAACTGCTCATCCTCAGCTGTTTCTAAAACGGCGAGCGGCTTAGGACGAAACATATAAAGCAAGGATAGGAAGAGCCAAGCAACCAAGAGACCAAATATCGCAGCTATCGTATGCTGGCTTGGATCTATCAGCCATGTGGTGTGAGCCTTTCTTGGCAGATGTTTGAGAAATGCCGGATACGAATGGGATGCGATGAGGTAATAACCATAGGTGATTAAGAGTGTAATAAGCCCCCAGCCTAGCACATTATAAATCCCTACGGGTATAGCCAAACGATAAAATCGATGTCTTGAAATCCATAACAGCAACGCGACAATGAGTAGAAATATAGCTTCCTCGTAATCAAACGCTTTGGCAAGTGCGAAGAAGGAACCAGCACAAAGCAGGAAAAGTGTCCAGTAATAGGCTCGCTTCACTCGAAGTGAAATACCGCGAGACAGCATGATAAGCATAATGCCGATGATGATGCTTAATTGATGAGACAGCCTCATAATCTGAAACGAAACCAATTCTTCCGTAAAATGTATCCTGTAAAGTAAAGCGGGTGTCGCTGCGGACAGCAGCAATATGACCCCACTCGCAAATACAAGCTTACCGAGTGACCATGCCCCAACCTCGCCGATAAATGCAAATTGTCCCGGCCAGCGCCAAACACTTTGCCAAATATTTAATGCTCGATCCATGATGCCGCTATCAGACTGCTCCGATCGTTTCCGGTTCATAGGAAACTCGAATGCTGCCATCATAAGGCCGATTAACCATGGCACAAAATAATACAGAATTCTAAACAGAACAAGGATGACCGCGCATTTATCAGGTGGAAAGCCGAGCAGCTGTAAGCCTAATATAGCCGTTAAATCAAAACCACCGATACCGCCAGGTGCCATGCTTATAATGCCGGCTATTGCTGCTAACGTATAAATTCCAAGCGCGTTTGTAAATGTAAGTTCAGGAATAAATGTTGCTCCAATAAGCCAGAAGGTCATACCAGCAAAAAACCATTCCAAAAAGGAAGAACCAACGGATGCGGTCATAATGCGCCAAGTCAATTGTCCTCGATTCCGATTAATCCATTTGGAGAAAAGCGAGGTTCTTTGAAGCAGCACGAATAGCGGTAAATACAGTGCGATTGCCCACATCGCATAGGTAAGCCATGGATGAGCATTCAGCAATGCTTGAACAGGGAAAATGCCGATAATACACAGCCATGCTAGCAGCGATAGACCTGTAAAAGTTATCGTCGAAAGAAAGGCAACAGAAGCAGCAATACTCCCGATGGGAACCTCTCGATTTCGATATAGAATTGATCGCAGCCCTGCTCCTGTAAGACCCGCAAAACCAATCAAATTGTTTGAGGTGTTTGCAATCCATCCATAACGAATCGTATCCCAAATCCCAATCTTTAAATGAAAATGCTTGCGAATCAACAAGTCATAAGTACTCATGACAGAGACAGCGAGCATGGAGAAGCTGAGCAGAAGAAAAATTGTAAAGGGGTGCATGTGATGAAACTCATGGATCATTCTTCCCCAGTGGATCTCACGGAACTGTTTTTTTCCTTCGAAGTAAACAAAGGCGATAATAGCAACTGGCAGTAGAAAACGCAGTACTCTTGCACGGTATAGGATGGATACAAGCTTAATTAGATGCAGCTTGTAAGCTATTTCGCGAATCCATTTCATTAATATTCCCCTTATGTATGGTTTGTCCCTTACTATTCATTATTTTGCCATGTGGGACACATAAAGTATAGCCTGCTTACTCATTAATGTTTCCTCAATTAGGAAATTAAACCGAAATGTGAACGACGTGGAACATCTTTTTTAGGGGAAAAAGAAAATGTCCAGCGCTCAGAGGCTTTAAAGTTTTTAAACTTTAGTTTCCCTGAAGCTGGACATTAGGTTTAGGCTTGTACATTCGTTTATCCAGTTATAGATGAAGGCAATAATGAATAAACGTTTTTCAGCATAAGCATTTTAGGGCTGAGCTTGAATTTTGAACCAGAGAACGTGCAGCGATCATAATTAAAACGCAGTGATGTTATATGAATCGTGCAGTCTATAAATGAGCAGCCAATATAATGAGAGCCGTCAAAGTATACATCCACGTTTTTAAATGTTTTGTTAATAATATAGTCCATGATTGAATCCTCCTTGTAATGTGAAACAAGCTATTTGATTATATGCAGTTAATTCTATTGTTTATAACCTCTTTTATATGAAATGAAACAAGAGAATTGAAGTTATAGACTAGAAAAAGGAGATTAACGAGCGCAGTCCAGTTAATTTTCGTTGACAAAGCAATCTTACATCCTTATTATTAGTTTGAATTCAAACTAGTTTAGGCGGTGCTCTGAATGGGAAAAGACAATCACATTACTCGTTTTCCTTGGGAGCAAGAGGACAGCAGTACATTGCTTATAAAACTGGCATTTACGAATATTCGGCGTGCAATTGAAACTTCGCTTCGACCGCTCGGCCTCACTCCTCAGCAATCACAGTCTCTTCATTTGCTCGCTATGAAACCAGGCGTGATGAACTCCGACTTGGAGAAGCTGCTATTTATAGACAAATCGAGTGTAACCAGCTTAATCAACGGGATGGTGAAGAGAGGCTGGGTTGTAAGGCGTGCGCATGACTCGGATGCAAGAATGAAAAGAATTTATTTAACCGAGCAAGGGGTAGAAATGTCCTTGAAAGCTTCAAATGCTGTTGCACAAGCGAAAGAGAAATCGGACCATTTGCTAACCAAGGAAGAAGCGGCACATCTACATGTTTTACTCAGAAAAATTATTAAAGCGTATGAGTAAGCGATACGCTTGTTATATTCGGACATATAGTTTGAATTCAAACTATATGTAGTCTAAAACAGGAAAGGACGTAACGGGATATGGAAGTTACAGATAAACAAAAAATAGGCGAGAAGCTGCTGCCTATATTAGCTTTTACATTAGTCTTCTCTATTATGAATGCTTCAATGTTTAATGTTGTTATGCCTGTCATCAGCAAGGAATTTGGCATTACCGCCTCACAGGTGAGCTGGCTGATTACGGGTTACATGATCGTTTTTGCAGTAGGCTCCGTTACATACGGAAAGCTCGCGGACAAATATCGGCTAAAGGATCTATTGACCTTCGGATTAATTATCTTTGCACTTGGATCGATCGTAGGTTTGCTCGCTTCTGAATATTGGATGATCGTGCTTGGGAGGGTGCTGCAAGCAAGCGGTGCAGCCGTTATCCCAGCTACAGCGATGATTGTCCCAGTACGTTATTTCTCTCCTGAGAAGCGTGGCAGGGCGTTAGGTACGGTTGCGGCGGGTCTTGCTCTTGGAACCGCACTCGCGCCCATTGTTGCTGGAATCGTTACAAGCTTCATCAACTGGAGATTTTTATTTTTAATATCAGTGATTCCGCTGATTGCACTTCCGTTCTTTAGAAAATATTTGGACAACGACAGAGGAAAAGCTCAAAAAATTGACTATTTGGGCGGCATTCTGCTTGGAGGCTCCGTCGCATTATTACTGATGTCCATCTCAGTTGGAAGTTGGTTTATTGCTCTAGGCGGTGCTGTAACACTCGTTTTATTTATTGTTCGCATTCGAACAGCGACTGAGCCGTTTATCCAGCCCAAGCTGTTCAGCAATAAGAAATATACGTTTGGTTTAATCATGACTTTTCTAGCTACATCGTTAAGCTTTAGCATGCCTTTTGTAACCCCACAGTTTTTGGCGGGTCTTAACCAGTTGTCCCCTGCCATTATCGGCTTTGTTATGTTTCCTGCAGCTATTACCTCTGCATTGATGGGGCGACGAGGGGGCAGGCTTGCAGATGAGAAAGGCAACTCATTTTTAGTATACCTTGCGATTTCATTAAGCTTTACTTGTTTTATTTTGTTATCAGTATTTGTTGGATTATCACCATATCTAATCGTGTTTTTGTTAATATTCGGAAATATAGGTCAAACCTTTATGCAAATTGCGATGTCCAACACGATATCAAGAACGCTTGCCAAGGAGCAAATAGGAGTAGGAATGGGACTCATGTCCTTGCTTAACTTTATCTCGGGAGCAATGACAACAAGTATTATCGGAAAAATGCTGGATTTGAAGCAAACAGCGGTCCATTTTAACCCATTTGCCATTCATAACGGGGCATACCTATATAGCAATATTTTCTTTTCCTTAGCAATCTTGGCTGCAATCATTGTTGGCTTGTATTATTTGTTATTCAGACCATCGCGTGATAAAGCAGCTTTGCAGACAAAGCTTGAGAAGTCCAAATCATCTTCAACAACCGCTTAGAAGCCAATTGTAAAATAAACGAGGCTCTCTATATTCAATTACATGCAGTGAATGCTGCAATGTAGTTGATTATGGGGGGCTGTTTGTTTTGAAACAGAGCGATTTCATAATAAGGATATAAAATATTTGAATTAGATGAATGATGCGAAAAATGATAAAATTTGACTCTACCTACAAGTGTAATAAACTGGAAATTATATGATTTAACTAGAAGGAGAGAGCGAGATGAGCAAACCTTTAGTCGTAATTGTCGGGGCTGGACCAGGTGTAAGTGCGGGTGTTGCAAGGAAATTCGGTAACGAAGGATTTCGCGTTGTACTTGCAGCGAGGAACACGGATGCTCTGGAAACCTATGTGAAGGAGCTTAATGAAGTCAAGATTGAAGCCTACAGCATTAAGGCTGATGCAGCCGATTCATCATCATTAACTTCTGCATTTGAACAAATTAAGCAGCTATATGGTTCCCCTGATGTTCTGGTTTATAATGCGGCTGTCATATCCAAGGCTACACCCACACATTTAACTGAAACGCAACTGCTCGAGGAGTTTAAAGTAAATGTTGTTGGAGCGTTAACGAGCGCGAATCAAGTCATTCCTAATATGATTGAGCATAAGAAAGGGGCAATATTGTTTACTGGCGGCGGATTGGCGCTGGCACCAGCTGCTGAATTGTCGTCATTGTCGATTGGTAAAGCGGGCATTCGCTCTCTTGCTTTCTCACTTTCACAAGAACTACAACCGCATGGCATTTATGTTGGTACCGTAGCGATTGCTGGTTTTGTTGCCAAAGAAAGCTTCTATGATCCAGATGAAATTGCGGATCAATTTTGGAATTTATACATCAATAGAAGTGAAGTCGAGTATTTATATAAGCAAGACTAATGGGGAAGAGTAGAAAAAGCATGCCTAATCTTTATGGTTTGGGATGCTTTTTTTGCTGCTTGACATTTCTAACTGTATGAAATAATATTACAGTATACAAAAAAGTTACAGTTAGTTAGATAAACAGAGGATAACGGGAGAGATGAAATAAATGAAATCAACTTATATGCCATTGTTTGAACAAATGACCTTTAAAAACGGTATTGAATTAAAAAACCGGATTGTTATGGCACCAATGACGAATTTCTCAGCAAACGAAGACGGAACGGTATCGGAGACGGAGCTGAGCTATTATAGCCGCAGATCGGGTGGAGTGGGCCTAGTCATTACAGCTTGTGTTTACGTTTCACCAAACGGAAAAGGATTTCACGGCGAATTTGCAAGCGACAGCGATGACATGATTCCGAGTCTACAGCGCTTGGCAGCAACGATTAAAGAAAAGGGCGCTAAAGCGGTGCTTCAAATTTTTCATGGCGGCAGAGAATGTCCAATTAACCTCGTGCCCAATGGTGATGTGGTAAGTGCGAGCGCTGTAGCTTCTGAGCAGAACGCTGGGGTTACACCTAGAGCATTATTAGATGAGGAAATTGAATCGATTATTCGCGACTTTGGAGAAACGACTAGAAGAGCGATTGAGGCAGGGTTCGACGGTGTTGAAATTCATGGCGCAAACGGTTATCTTGTCCAACAATTTTTCTCTCCGCATTCCAATGTACGTGATGACCGTTGGGGAGGCAATATAGAGAACAGATTGCGTTTCCCATTAGCCGTCGTTGATGAAGTGAAGCGAGTTGTTGCTGCCTATGCGGAAAAACCTTTTCTAGTCGGTTACCGCTTCTCCCCTGAGGAGGCGACTACGCCTGGTATTACCATGTCGGATACATTTAGGCTTCTAGATGAGCTTACCAATAAAGAACTTGATTATCTTCATGTATCGTTAATGGATTTCTGGTCATTGCCTAAACGAGGTGCTGAAGAAACGAAAACGCGTATGCAATGGATAAAAGATCGTGTAGGTCACTCCATACCGATTATTGGCGTGGGCTCCATTCATACCCCAGAAGATGCTGTAAAGGCATTGGATATCGGCATTCCACTTGTAGCGATTGGCCGTGAAATTATTGTTGAACCGGATTGGGTCGAGAAAGTGCAAGAAGGCCGCGAATCGGAAATAAAAACAACGCTCAGCAAGGATGATCAAGATCGGTTGGTCATTCCTACCCCGCTCTGGCAAGCAATTGTTCATACGCCAGGCTGGTTCCCGCTAGGCGATTAATATAGATGACAGGAAAACAGGTCAAGCATTTCTTGACCTGTTTTTTTTGCGTCTTTAATCGATTTAATCTTTTTTTAGTGTATCCAGCACGACAATGAATTGGCAGTTGTTTTAGTACTAAAGTTATTGTATCATTGTCTAATAGGTAGGCAACCTAACTATTTCGCGAAGTAGTTTGGCGGCCAATAGGCCATAATAAATAAAAATGTTTAGGAGTGCAGAGCATATGGAGCAATTGAGTCAGAAGAAAAAGTTAACAATCATGATTGCACTGATGGCAGCTATGTTTTTCGCAGCTATCAATCAGACAATCGTAAGCACGGCTATGCCGCGCATTATTGCCATCTTGGGTGGCATCGAGTATTACACATGGGTTATTACCATCTATATGCTCACATCAACGATTGCTACTGTACTTGTAGGAAAGCTTTCGGATATTTACGGAAGGAAGCCGTTTTTGTTAGTCGGTATCGTGTTATTTATAATCGGAGCCTTCTTATGCGGTACATCAACTACGGTATTCCAGCTTATCACTTATCGTGGTATTCAAGGGATAGGCGGCGGTATTCTTATGTCAGCAACCGTGACGGCGGTTGGTGATTTGTTCGCACCTAGGGAAAGGGCGAAATGGACTGGATTAATGATGGCCATATTCGGCTTCTCAAGTGTAATTGGACCAACATTAGGCGGCTTTATGGTCGATCATATCGCTTGGAAGTGGATTTTCTGGATTTTCCTACCGCTTGGCATTATTGCATTTGGTATGATTTGGTCCATGTTTCCAAAAACAGCGCGTAAAACAACGGAATCCATTGACTATTGGGGTTCATTATTGCTTTCACTGATGCTTATTGCATTGCTGCTCGGCTTCTCATGGGCAGGTACAAAATATGACTGGGGCTCGCCACAAATTATTGGCATGTTCGCCTCTGCAGCGGTGTTGTTAGTTCTATTGATTCTTGTAGAACGTCAAGCCAAAAGCCCTGTATTGCCTTTGTCGATGTTTAAAAACAGCATTGTAACGATCTCCAACTCCGTCGGTTTCCTTATGAATGCCGGCATGATGGGCGCAATGATGTACCTGCCATTCTTCGTGCAGGGTGTGCTTGGTATTTCACCAACGAACTCGGGTTTTGTAAATATGCCGATGTCGATCGCCATGATCTTCCTAAGTGCAATGTCTGGTCGTTGGATTTCCAAATCAGGGAAATACAAACGATTCGCCCTCATCGGTATGCCATTCATGGTCGCGGGAATGCTTATGATGGCATTCATGACTAACGTTGGCGTTGCGGTTGCTGCGATGATCGTATTTGGTATTGGACTTGGTATTTCGATGCCAGTATTTACACTAACCGTTCAAAATGCAGTAGAGCCTTCACAGCTTGGTGTGGCTACAGCTACAGCTACGTTGTTCCGTAACCTGGGCGGTACGATTGGTATTGCAGTTATGGGTACGGTTATGAACTCCACTTTGACCAGTAAGCTGAAGGATGCTGTCGCAGCAGGTCAAGGACCTGATTTAAGTCAAGTAGATGCGGCTACAGCTGAGAAACTGTCTAGTTTCCTTAACCCGCAAATGCTGCTTGATCAACCGAAGCTTAAAGAGCTTCATGCGACGCTGCCGGAACAAATTCAGCCTTTGTTTACACACATCATCGAGATGGTTCGCTCGGTACTGAGCGACTCCTTGACGGTTGTATTCTTGTTCGGTATGTCCTTGCTGATCGTCGCATTCGTACTCGTGTTCTTCTTGAAAGAAATTCCGCTTCGCTCTTCTGACAAGAAAGAAGCAGTTAGCGTAGAGCCATCTGAAAAGTTGAAAAAAGAGCCTGCTCTTAATAATTAATAAGAGCGGCTCCTATAGGAGGGATTTCGCTTCCTGCAGCTTGCAGGAAGCGAAATCCCTTTGTTTATTAAAAGTCTTCATTCGTTTTGGCTGAGTCCAAATAGTCGAATACTTGGTTTAACATGACGACAAGCTGATCGCTTTGCTCCTTACCTAAATGATCGATCATGCCTTTGAACATGGAGATAAAACGGTCTATTGCTTTTTGAGCAATTTCTTCGCCAGTGTCCGTTAACGTTATTTCGGTAATTCTTCGATCTGTGTTATCGGATGTACGAACCACATGGCCAGATGCAATTAAGCTATTAAGCATCTGTGTAACGGTTGGAGAGGTGACTTGCAGCAATTTACTGATTTCTGTAACCGTCGTCCCTGTTGAACCTTTATCATTGCTTTTTTTCACACAAACGAGCATACGAACTTCGCTCGCTTTAAGACCGCCCCACATCGTTTTTTTCCGCCAGTCGGCTTTAGCGAACTTTTGGAAAACATCGATTAAGTCTGTTACATTCTCATATTTATCTGCGGACATTGGATTCACCTCGGTGAACTTATTTTATAAAGTAATTAGGTTACCTAAGTAATTATAGTTATTATGATGACAGGAAGTCAACAAAACAACAGAAATGAGGTGGAACATGAACAACTATGAGGAATGGAAAGAACTGTTTCCGCAATTAAAGGTTGTTTACAAAAAATTAAAAACCGAATGGTATAAAGGAATAGATTGCAGCTTCTCCATTAATCAAACAAGAATGCTTCAACATTTAGATAAACAAAGTCCCATGAAGTCGACGGATCTAGCTGAATTGCTTTTGGTTACTGCAGGCGGGGTTACGCTCATCGGGGACAAGCTCGTGGAAAGAGGGCTTATTCGAAGAAATCGCAGCGAGGATGATAGACGAGTCGTATATTTGGAAATTACAGATGAGGGCAAACAATTTGTGAAGGCTTTTAATGAAAATGATGATGCTATTATCCGATATATGAGTGAGAGGATCTCGCAAGAGGATTTGGAGCATTTGAGACGAATATTTACATCGCTTGATGATTAGCGGGATCTAATCGAAACATTTCAGCAGCAAGAATTGGAAGGGGAATACGGAAGTATGGTTATGGATCAAATGCAAAAAATGAAAGACATGAAGCAGCAAATCACTCGTTTTCTAATGATGTACAAATTTGCGATTCAAGAGCTTGAGACAAAAGTCGAAATATTAAAGGAAGAGTTTCATTTATTGCATGAATACAATCCGATTGAGCATACAAGCTCGCGCCTAAAGTCGCCCAAGAGCATTGTCGAAAAGCTTTATCGAAAGCAAAGCGAGCTTTCTTTTAACGGCATTCGGAATCACATTAAAGATATAGCAGGCCTGCGAATAACTTGCTCTTTTATTTCTGATATTTACCGGATTAGTGATATGTTAAGCAATCAGAGCGATTTGACCTTATTGGAGGTTAAAGACTATATAAAAAATCCGAAGCCAAACGGCTACCAAAGCTTGCATCTGCTCATTGAGGTGCCGGTGTTCATATCGGATCGAGTGGAAAATGTGTGTGTAGAAGTTCAAATTCGAACGATAGCGATGGATTTCTGGGCGAGCCTGGAGCACAAAATCTATTATAAATATAAACAGGCGATACCTCCTCGCTTACTGAATGAACTAAAAGAAGCGGCAGATTCCGCATCCGCGCTGGATCAGAAGATGGAGCGACTGCATAATGAGATCGCAGCCATTAAAGAAGAGCGTGAGGATGATCTGGGCGATGAGATGCTTCGGCTGATCATGAACAATCAAAGCGGCTCCATTCCAAACATGCTGTTAGAGCTTTTTGAGGATGGAGCCAAAAAATAATAGTCGTGAACCATGCATCAGCAACATAAAGTGAGAGTAGTGCCAAAAAGTGCTGCCAAACGAGTGTTGTTGAAAGGTGGTCATGCGGCGATGGTTATTTCAAGCTTTCAAGCCTTTATTCAGGTGTTTGGCTTATCAATCTCCATGAGCTTAGTAGGCGGCCTCATCGGACATTTTGTGAAAAATGGGATTATCGAAATGCCGAAACTCGTCATAGAATATGATGAAGAAGGATTATCCCTTTCTTCAAATTGGTTAGTAAAGTGGATTCAGCGCTGTTATTACTTTGTTATTTTTGTCATCGGCTTTAGAGATCACAGTAATGCGAAAAAAAAGATTTTTTTTGATCTCGGCTTTCTCGGCGATTTGCTGATCGCAATCGGAACGGGCATATTAGCAAAAACAGCGCTGGCTATGGCAAATACATCGGACAACTTTGCAGTCGTGAGCAGTTCATTGCTGGCAGGCTACGCAGGCTTATCTTACCTGAAGAGCAAGCAGAACAAAGAGTTTGCTGATTTGTTTCCTGAAGAAATAGATGATTCAAATCCGCAAACGCCACCGAAATAACATGCAAGTTTACTTAAGTTTTGCGTATAATGACCATAGCTGATAAACCTTTTGCTTAAATATAAGAAAGTATATCATTTTCTCATACTTATCTTATATTTCACCGTCAAAGCTACTTCAGCGTCTAAAGGACGCCGAAGGYGTTTTTGCTTGACTAATCGATTTTTCACAAAAATATCGAAGGAGGGTGGAGCGTGTGGGGAAAATAACGGTCAAAGTGACAACTGAGGAAATGCATGAGCTTAAGAAACTAGCCGAGATAGTCAAAAATCCTCAGCTTCCCATGTCTGACCGTCGCATTGCTAAAACGCAATATGAGTCCATTATCAACTTCGCAAAAAATAGTAACCGCGGCATTATTTCATC
>NZ_JBFTSN010000192.1:0-11536 GCF_056400045.1 Paenibacillus sp. 01L418 | reverse complement strand
GCTTTCCAACAGTTCAACAACTCTGCGCGCTCCGCAGACTTTACAAGGTTGCACAGCTCTTGCGGGTCAACCTGAAGATCAAACAATTGCTCCTCGCCCGTCTGGGAATACCAAATATATTTGACCTTGCCATCGGTTAAGTAGTGATAGGAAAGCTCACCGTAGGCATGCTCACCGTGGATGTAAGTCCTCCATTCGGATGTGCCGGCATGCGTCCCCAAAGGAATGATGCTGCTTCCGTCTACCGTGGTTGGGATCGGGACATCTGACGCCTCCAATAAGGTTGGCATAATATCACGCAACTCGACGATTCGATCCACTTGTTTGCCTCGGACGAGGCCTAACTTGCCTGTAGGGTCATTCAAAATGAGCGGCACTTTGGCGCTTCCTTCGTAAGCTAATATTTTCTTATAGAGAAGATGGTCCCCCATCAGGTCCCCGTGATCCGACGTGAAGAGGATGATCGTATCGTTGCTTACACCGAATTCATATAGGGCGTTCATCAATCGGCCGATCTGGTTGTCGATATGAGTAATTAAAGCATAGTAGGCCGCCAACGATTTTTGGCGCATACGCTTATTCACGATTCCTCTGCCAGTCGTCGGATTCAGCCCGTCACGGTCGGGATCATCGAGGCGCGCCCAATCGCCAATCGGAGGTTCCGGCAAATCGATTCCATCATACAGATCAAGAAACGCTTGCGGAGGATCCAAAGGCGCATGTGGCCTTACGAATGAAGTCCAAAGAAAGAACGGCTTGCTCGGATCCCTCCGCCGCAAGAAATCAATAGACTGAGTAACCGCCCAGTTGGTCGGATGTAACGCTTCTTCCAAATGCCAAGGTCTCGCGACAGTCGAAGCGTTACAATCAAGACCGTGATCCATAATATCCTGTTGTGATCCGGCTCTCTCTTTCAACCAGCTGATATAATCGTCCGTTTGATCCCACCACTCATTCGCCGTCGATCGGGAGCGATCACGGTTATAATGCATATAGCCGTCATGCAGTACGATGTTGTGAAATCCGCACAGATTGCGCGTGGGATACACATGCATCTTGCCTACGCATTGTGTATGGTACCCGGCCTTCGCAAACTCTCCAGGCATCGTATGCTCATAGCTCCAGGGCACTTTGTCCTCATACCCAACTCTTCCATGGTTTTGCTGGCTCATTCCTGTTAAAATGGCGGCTCTTGCCGGAACGCAGGATGGAGTTGCTGTGTAAGCGCTTGTATACGCAACGCCGGTTCTCGCCAAGTTGTCCAAATTTGGTGTTTCGATAACGGGATGGCCCAAGAAATGAAGACAATCCGCCCTCATCTGATCAACGGTGATTAAAAGTACGTTTGGTCTCATGCGACGCCTCCTTCTCGCTTGCTATATGAAATCCTTCTCCTCTACTCCTAATACTTCTTCAAACGTAGGCGTTATCCTTTTGCAGCAAATGCGAGCTTCTCGTTACTAGAGTCACTGAGTCACTGATATGCATCGAAAGGGTATACAAAAAGGTCCCCAGACGCTAAACACTTCTAAGTGTCCAGTGTATGGGGACCAGTTTGGGCTCTTTTTTGTATGTGGAGCGATGTCGCGCCTTTCCATCGCTTCACTTAAATCTATTTTATTTTTGGAGATTTAGAAATAGCACTCTTAAGACAATGTTAGTCAACAATAAAAGTTTCTTGTTCTTTATACACTTGCAAGCTTGACCGAGGAAGGCTTTAAACCTTTAGAATAAGCCTTCACTTTGATTTCCCCAGGCGTCTCCCGCGACTGAAGCAGCACAGTTGCGATGCCAGCTTCCGCCCTTACGGGGTTCTCGCCGACGATGACTGCAGGACCGTCAATTTCAAACCAAACCTCATGGCAGGCGGGGGACACCACGGTCCCGTTCGCGTCTTTGATTTCGGCGTAGACAAAGATAAAGTCAGATCCGTCGGCTGTAAGCTTTCTCCCGCTCTCGTCAATGCGGATGGAAAGCATCTCAGGCTCCAGTGGAGTATGCACGACGCATACAGCAGCTTCCCTGCCGTCTATTCGCCCGATTGCCTTTAATTCTCCGGGCTCGTACGCTACATTGGTAAATGTGAACGGAGCTKGCGTCAAATTTCGGCAGTTTCCTCCGTCATGCGGATAAACCTTCATGTCACCAGCATCCGTTTTCCCATGCACGCCTGCTTGATTCCCTTTATGCTGTTCTTCATCCGTAAGCCAATAGTCCACTTCGTAGCCTGTCACACGTTCTCCGTATTCCGTATCCGGACCATGATCAGCTTTTCTCACACTGACTGATTTCCCGTTTACAAATAACTCGACCTCGCTGCAATTTGAAAATACGACAACCTTCGTCGGCGAGATGCGTTCCGTCCAATAATTCGCAATGTAGACCATCGGTCCGCTTTCCACATGTTCATGAGCGATTTCCGCTCTTCGTTGACTCTGGTAAAAATAGTAAACCATTTTAGGCAGACKGAACGTGTCGAGGGCCCCGCATTCCGCCAGCCTTGGATAACAACCGCGGTTATGGTCGATGCCAACCCACGAGGCGTCCCCGAGCGACCATCGGTTACCGCGGTTCCGGTTCAGCGACCATTGATAATTCCAGGCTTGCAATAGCAGCTTCTGTTCTCCGGCGCCGCGCGGTACCCTGCTTGTACTCTCATGGCCGCCGAACTCGTAATCTCCATATTCTCTATCGAACCCCCCTTTCTCGGGCAGCACCTCTTCCAGTGGACGCGACAATGTTTCGTCTTTCCATAGTGTATAGGGCACATCAAAGTTGACGTAAGCCGGATTTATTCGTCCGATCGTGTCTCCAGAAGTAAACATTTGATCTCCCGGATATTCTTCATGGGCAATCAGATGGCATTCGTGAAAAAATTCGTCCGTCGCCCCTTTCCTGCCGGGATACGTTTCATTCAGGCTGACCTCCCACATGATCACGCACGGACGGTTCCGGTCGCGGCGGATCATATCACGTATGTTTTGCCGGACAAGATCCAGAAACTCTCCTTCCTCGCAGTACTGCCAGCCCGGCACCGGTTCGACGACCATCAGCCCGAGTTCGTCGCAGGCGTCAAGAAAAGCAGGCGCCTGGGGGTAATGGCCAAGCCTGACGAAATTGAATCCCGCCTCCTTCAGCTTCTTCGCATCGCGGTAATGTGCGTTATTCGAAGCTGCATTTCCGATATATGGATATTGCTGGTGGCGGTTCGTCCCCCTGATGACCAGCCTTTCATCATTTATTACAAAGCCGCCTTCTTTACTGAACGAAATCTTGCGTATTCCGGTTCGGGTGCGAATCTCATCCACCGTTTGGCCGTTTTCGAGGATTTCCGTTTGCAGGGTATACAAATAAGGGTTGTCCGGATGCCAGAGATGAGGCCTCGTTATCGTTAGCATTTGAACGAACGTATGCGCTCCGCCGGCTAAAACGGTCTCCACCGAACTTTCTTCCGATTCTACTTGCCGCCCCTGTTTATCCAAGAGTGTTGTCACGATTTTCACTTTCTTCATCGCTTCATGCTCATTAATCACATAGGTCAGAACTTCGACCGTCGCCGATGCTTGCGAGACGTCGGCGTATTTGACGAAGATCCCGCCTCCCGCAGGTTTTCCGGTATAAACGGCATCCGTGACATGGAGCTTATCCGTGACATGAAGGTGCACGTTGCGGTAAAGTCCGCCGAAATAGGAAAAATCCAGACTTTCCAGCGGCTTTCCCGGAGGTATGGCTCCGTTGTTCCGGTTGTCGAGTCGTACGGCAATTACATTGACCGCCTCGAAATCGACATCGTCGGTGATGTCGATCGTAAACGGCAAATAACCGCCTTTATGATTCAGCTTGAGCCTGCCATTGACCCATACAGATGCCTCATGCATGGCCGCTTCGAATTCCACAAAGAGCTTCTTTCCCCTGTCTGCTTCGTCCAAAGCAAATTGCTTGCGATACCAGCATATCCCTTGAAAATGCAAGTCCGCATGCAGCGTTTCAATTTTTGGCGTATGAGGCAGATAGACGGTTTCCCAGCTTTCGTCTGAATGACGCTTCTGCTGTGCTCCACATACGTCCTCACGAATAAACTTCCAGTTCCTATTGAAATTCATTGTTTTTCTGCAGCCATTCAAATGTCTCAATGATCAATAAGCCTCCCAAATTTGATTATAAAAAATTTGTTTAACCTAACTCGGCATAATCTTGCAGGGTAACGATTGTGTTTTTCGTTCCATGCAGTTCAAATATGATGAGTTCATTGTCACCGATACGCAAGAGCGGAGCAGGGATATATAATGTTTTTTGCGGACCAATCTCCCAATAACGGCCGAGATTGAACCCATTGATATAAGCAACTCCCTTCGTCCATCCTTCCATATTCAAAAAAGTATCACCGATTTCATCCAAGTGAATTACACCTTTATAGAAGGTAGGGGTAAAGGCCTCGTTTGTCTGTACTTCCCGGAATATTAGCTCTGATACATTGTTCAGAGGAAGCGTATGAATCGTCCAGTCATAAAGGAACTGCTGGCCCAGGCGAACGCCTTCCGTAATTCCTTTTGGATCCTTCATCCCGTAACCATAATTAATTCGTCCTAGGTTTTCCACTAGGATGCTGAGTGTTGCACCTTCTGAAGGAATGTCTAAAACGATATCGATATCTGATATATTCGGTGTTATATCATGTGTGTTTCGTTCAATCACTCCTTGATAAATACCGTCAAGGAAGATCAATGCGCGATCACGTACCTCCTGTATCGTTAATTTCATTTGCGATATAGGACCAACAATGTTAGTCGTATATAAAATGAAGCCATAGTCCTGATCAAGCCGCTCCATTGTTTCCGGACATGTGCTTTGAACCGGAGTCGACAACAAATTAAGCGAATCAAACAACCGCACATGTTCCATTAAGCGGACTTCACCGTAATGCTTCTTCGGCACAGGACGTGGTAGTTCTATCTCAGCAATTTCGGTATATTTCGATAAAACTTCACGAACTGCAATATATTTGTCCGTGATATCTCCTGATTCATCCAATAACACATCGTAATCATAGCTAGTCACCGTCGAATCATATTTACCCGAATAATTCGCACCGTTATAGAATCCGAAATTCGTCCCGCCGTGGAACATATAAAAGTTAACAGAAGCTCCTACCTTCAACATTTGATCCAGTACTTCCGCAACATCTTCATGCTTTCGCAAATGGTGTTCATGGCCCCAAGAATCAAACCATCCGTTCCAAAATTCCATACATACAAGCGGTTTATCCGGTTGATATTCCTGCAGCTTTCCAAAAGCCTCTTCAGGCCGCGACCCAAAGTTGACTGTGGCTAACACGTCTGGAAGGAGAGTCCCCCCTTGTAGATTGCTGTCGGTATACCCGTCCGATGTGAACAATAACACATCCATTCCACGTTTAATCATCGCTTGCTCCAAATATTTCAAATATTTCTTATCGTTTCCGTAACTTCCGTACTCATTTTCGATTTGCATCGCAATAATCGGCCCGCCATTCGTACATAGAAGTGGCAAGAATTTAGCCAATAGCTCATTGTAATAAGCATCGATTTTTTCCAAATAGGGTTGATGAAAACAACGTAAGCGCATATTTTCTTCCTTAAGCAGCCAAGATGGCAATCCTCCGAATTCCCACTCCGCACATATATACGGACTTGGGCGTACGATAACGAATAATCCCTGCTCATCCGCTATCTGTATAAAACGAACGACGTCAGCAATGCCACTAAAGTTGAATTCCCCTTCCCTTGGCTCGTGTAAATTCCATGGAATGTAAATTTCTACTGTATTAAATCCACAAGCTTTTAATTTAATTAGTCTGTCCTGCCAATATTCCGGCACAATACGAAAATAATGTATGGCTCCAGATAGAATACGAATAGGCTCCCCGTTATAAACAAATTGATTTCCTTCGATTGTAAAAGTAGACATAGCTTCTGCTCCTTCTTTCTTGATTAGTCATGTTGTCAGCTTAACAAGTACCCCTTCTTTAGAAAACAATGAAGAATAAACAATCCTCAAAAAAACATAACAATATCAACTATTTTTTTTAGATATTTCTCAGAATTATAACGATCTCACTATAAAAGCAAAAAAGAGGGGAAGCATATAGCTCCCCCAAAACAATGTTCGATGTTATTTTATTGCAAGATCGCTTTTGCTACGATTGCAAGGTCTTCGATACCAACCTTACCGTCTTTATTGACATCCGCATTCACATTCCAACCCGCTTGACCTTGTTGTGTGCCATAAGCCGCTGCAACAATAGCCAAATCTCCAATCGAGACGCCGCCTTTACCATCGACATTTGCGTTTATCTTCTTGTTATTAAACGCTTGAWTGGCTGCTTCCAATGCGCCTTTCGCATTATCCACTTGCGCTTGAGAAGCATTCGAATCGCTTGCTGTCACATTAGCCGCATGGATAGCTGACTGTAATAGCGCTTTGGATCCAACCACATACTGGCCGTCCGCATTTCCTTCCACTGCAGCATCGTACTTCGCCTCAGCACTTGCAATCAGTGCATTTAGCAATGATTTATCCACGCTTTCCACGATTTGAATATCATGGTTGCTTCCTCTGATCTGCAGTTCATGCCCCTGTGCGTTAGCAATCGCAACATGATCGACAGAAATCGTCGTAGAGGTTGCCTGCGTTCCAGATTTGGCGGTAAATGCGAATGCAAGGACATCCCCTTGAGCATTCACTCCTTGGTTTTCGTTCACGCTAGCAGCCAAAATCCGGACTTGTCCCGGTACTTTTTCCTCATGATCGATGACTTTAAAACCGTCTTTTAATGAAGTAACCGATTCAAACTGTAAATGTGCCGGATCATAGTGAAGCGTCAAATCTTGAGCATACACTTGCTTGTATACACTATCCGTAACGCCAGACAATCCCATCTTCAGATTGAATGCTTGGTCAGCGTTCACCTTAACTGGCCCGGTTATAACCGATTGCGGCACTTCTACTGATTCCAGTAATACATTGATTTCAGCAGCCGATGCGTAACCACCAACGCCTGCTGTTGCTTCAAGCTTGACATATGATGCTTTTGTCGAAGTAAATGATGCGTATTTCTCCTTGTTGTCGTTTGCCCAATCTCCATTTGCAACTTTGGTAAAAGATACTCCATCCTCACTGACATACACGTTATAGCTTGTAATATTTCCGTTGCTGCCTGATTGCCTTGGTAAATACGCAAGTCTATTGATTTGGTGAGTTCCACCCAGATTTAAGATAATCGATTGGGGAAGAACGCCGGATTTATCCCACTTTGTATGCCAAAACGTTTGTGGGTTTCCATCAACCGCCAACGAGGCTGCATTGTTCTCACCAGCCGTTTCCTGACTTGCCGCCGTTGCCGTCATTTGTGACTGAGGAACACTATTGCTAGCTACATTTATTGTCAAAGGGCGACTTACAACGGTCACCCCTTCTAAAGTAACCTTTACCGCAACAGTTGCTATAAACCCAACGCCAAAATCGCCTTTAACAATGATCGTGTTACTGCCGTCAACAACAGATAACCTTGCATCGCTAAATTGATATTCTACAGCTGCCTTTGATAGATCGACCGTCTCTCCAGTACTTAATATGCCATTAATAGTAGACACGATTGGATCATTCGGTTTAATAGTCGTTTTATTCAGAGTGAAGTCCATTTTCTCTAAATAAGGAGCCATGTAGATTTCCTTTTGCTCATTAACAAAAAGATACGTAACTTTGTCAATCGAACGTCCATCTATTTGCACTCGAATGTTAATCTTTGCCATGCCTTCTGAAACAGCGGTCAACAGGTTGGATTCGTCCACCGTAATCACATCCTGGTTTTCGCTTGTCACTGTGATCTTCGCATCTTTAATATCAATCGGTTCACCCTTACCCGTAAAAGCCGCAATGTCATATTTACCTGTAGCAGCATTCACCGGTTTATACTCATAATCGAAACGATCAAATAATCCGGACTTATCCACTCCGTTTATTGCCACTTCAAGCAAATCAATCGTTGACCCGTTTGAACCATTTTCAAATTGTAATCTAACGTATTGAGCTCCCGCTCCCGTGTTTATTACATATTGATTGTAGAATCCAAAATAAGCAGAGCCCGTCGGGCCGTTAACGGTGCTGACATCGTTCCAGTCCACGCCATCAGCACTCGTTTGAATTTTTATTGTTTTAGGCGTATTGATGTATTTTTGTTCTAAAGAATTGAAGTTAAGATTGATACTAGCAATCTCGGAGATTGTCGGCAGCTTAAATTGAATCCAAGACTTCTCATTTGCTGGTACCGACCATTTGGCCCCGTCAAAATGAATACCGTCAATTGTTTTCCCATCAACTAATTGACTCACAGCATCTTGATCATGACTAGCTGTAATTTCAGCGGCCCCTGCAAGGTTATCATGCGGCAGCAGGTCCATGAATACTTTATTTGTTGTAAATGTTTGACCGTCTAAAGTTACATCCGCCCAAACGACTCCGCGTGTAAGTTTCTCTACGAACGGCGCAATAATTTCATTTTTCTTAAATGTAAACGTATMTACTTCTTTGATCGCCACGGGATTATAGTTATTACCCGCTTTTAAATCAATAGTACCCCCATGCCATGTAATATCTGCTGTATCAAGCCCGATCGCTCCGCCTTTAGCTGATCTGCCTTCTATTTCATAGCGTAGGCTTTTCAGTAAATTAAACTCACCATAGGCTTCTTTACCCTCAATCAACAAAGTCGCACCAATCATGCTCTCGCCAACATAAACGACTCCATCTTTAACGGTTACTTTTAAGATGTCCTCTTTCGTTACACCCTCATAAGCAGCACTTACGGTGATGGAAGTTGTTCCATTTGATACTGGAGTCACAATTCCGTTCGTATCGACCGCAGCTATTGCTGGATCTGCACTGCGATAAGTTAAATCTGAAAGCTGGGCTTTCAGCGCCGGGAATGTCATATATCCCTCAGCGTTGATTTTAAGTGAGGAAGGCGTTAACTGCTCCCCTGTTGCTTTTACATCCGTAAGCGTATAGTTTCGTGCAGGATTGTCGGTTACAATCTTAATGATCGTATCAATCTGATCCTCTTGAACGTTAGCAAGATTGATTGTCAAGCTGTCCTCATTTTGTTCAAACGATGTGACCGGGACATTCTCGTTCAACCATGTCACGGATGTCACCTTATCTTTAACCGGACGAATGGTCAAAGACTTTCCTGCAATGGCGTCAAACCCTTTTTTGCTGTCGGGTCCTTTCATTACATGCAGATACACATTGTTGTCTCTATACGTTGCATATCCCCATTGTGGTCCTGTAGTGCTGTTTGCTAAAGCAAATTTTTCATAATTGCCTTTTCCATCATCTTCATAGCCATAGCCTGAGAGGAAATATGGCGTTGTACCCGTTGTTGCCTCGTGTCTTTCCGGCTTGCCCTCAGGCGCAAACCATCTTGCCAAGCTTTCTCTCACATCAATGTATTCCTGCTCTGCTTTAGGATATCTTGTCGCAATTTCCTCAGGAGAGTTCCAATTGGGTCCGCGGCTATCTACCGGCGTCTGATCATTATTATCCACATAACCTCTGCCGACATTCATGACCATTTCCTTGATAACTTGCCTGTAGTCATCTCGTATACCGTAATAGGGAGATTGTGCATTTTTTGTGTGAATCATTTTCCATGGTTCCATAATCGTACGTTTTAAAAGATGATTTGCAGCGCCATTACTGTAAATACCAGACRCTTCTTCGGTTCTTAAATCAGGGTCTCCATACTCATCGCCCCATGCATTGGAGTTTATAATAATATCATCGCTATAATTGCGTACAACACTGTATATCACATCAAAATTGGCGTTTGGTATCCCTTGCGGTCCATCAAAATAAATATAATCAGGCGTATACCGTCCAATCAAATCGGTCAGATTCTGCACATAGACGTCCGTCGTGTAGTATGGAATCCCTCCGCCATAATATAAACCGAATTTCATTCCATGACGTTTTACGGCCAGTTCAAACGGTTTCAATCCATCTACTACTTTGCCGTTTGCGTCTTTTGGAAGATACATATGCCTCTCATGTTTTGGATCCGCAAACTTGGACGGCCAAAGATAAGCTTGTTGTACCGATTCAACCGAAACTAATGAATGCCCTTGACGTTTCGCTCTTTCCGCCCATAAGTCGGCAGAGAAATTCGGGTCAACAAAGTACTGGTAAATTGGGGCAGCATGAGTTAAAGCGCCCACACGCCCTTCTTCAAACCATTTATTAGGACGTTCCTTTACTGTAATCGTCATATTCTTGCTAGCCGTATTTCCATTTCCATCCTTTACTTGTATCGTAAAGTTATAATCTCCTGGTTTCGTATTGATACTAATGATGCCTTTGCTGCTATTTAAATCGACATTTCCATTCACTAATCCATCTGCGATTGTGCCATCGGCATTTAATTCCAAGCCGTCCGGCAGTTTGCCCTCTACGATACTCCAAGTATAACCGGGAGTTCCCCCGCCCGCCATAAATTGGAAGGTTGATGCCGCTAAGCCGTATTTCTTATTCCCTTTCGATTTATTCCATACATATGGCCATTCCTTGTAGCCAATCGGCATGGTTTGGGTTGGAAGCGGAGTTTTAATGGCATCCTCGGTTGAGAGTCCTTGCGTGACGATATTTAGAGCTTCCGTTTCGCCTTCAACCGAAGAAATAAGTCCATTGATTTTATTGCCATTTTGGTCAGTGACTCTCCCATAAAACCCAAGGTACGCTGCGCTGTCATCAAATCCTAACGGGACATTATTTGAATTCACATCTTCTGTATACGTATGCTTGATTTGAATCATCAGTTTATTCCAACCCTGCTTTAACAGGACTGCTTGTTTGGTCAAATCCTTTTGTACTTCTACTGGTACAGTCGGTGCGGTCAAAGTTTTATCGTTTACATAAATGCGATATGAACCGCTGGCACCTACATTAAAATACGCTTGTTGTGCTATCGGACTGTATATGTACGTGTGAGCATACACATATTTGTTTCTTGTGTCGACACCTTTTTTGACCGTATAGTAACCGTATAAGTCTTGATAATCATCATAGTTTCTGTTATAAATTCGATCATCAAAGTACTCCCACTTATTACTTTCACCGTCAGAACTTAATGAATCGCCAATATTGGGAGTGATCGCAGTCGTTGGCTCTCCGCCTGTCACTGCCGGATTGTTATAAACTTCTATTTCTGAGAGGCCGGTAATTGTTGGATAAGGTGTGCGTCCCTTATCTATTTCAACCTTCATTTGAACCACATTCTTAAGTCCGGATGATAATGCATACACAGTTGGTTCGGATGGGTTAGAAGATGTACTTTTAACCTCTCCCGATTCTACTTTGCTGCCGTCTTCAAGAGTGAACGTAAGATGATACCCATTGTTTACGTGACGCCCATCGCCCCATTGCGCTATTTTCAGTTCATTGATTGCAATAGGTGTACTCCATTTTAGATTTACCCATGGGCTAGAGTCTCTTTCTGTCACCC
>NZ_JBFTSN010000191.1:0-11560 GCF_056400045.1 Paenibacillus sp. 01L418 | reverse complement strand
CTACAAAAGGATTGGCTTAGCTGAAATGAATCGGATGCTCTCCCCCAATCGTGGGCGGGGAGTATTTTGCTTTTTCATATCATGTTAGCTAAGTGACAAGTCTGCAATTATAAACATGGCAAAGAGGAGAACGCTTAGGTATAATGAGTTTGAAAAAAGCGATTGAAACGATTCAAATGAAATGGATTCGGTTAGGCAAATCCATTTGGAGAGCGAGGAAATAATAATGACTATTCAATTTACATACGGGGTTCGCGGTACAGAGCAAGCAAATGTAGATGCGGTTATTCGTTTTGTCAGTAAAAAAGAGTTGACGCAATCAGATGCAGTTACCCCGATCGTACAGCCGCAAATCGATGAAGCGCTTAGAGGACGTTATGCTAAAGGATTGTTTAAAGCGGATTCGGAGCAAACGGAGATTATGCCGACACTTGGATTGTATCCTGCGTCTCACATCGTGTTTGTTGGGCTTGATCAGGATGGCGGAGCTACGAGCCTGCGGCTTGCAGCAGCGGCTGCAGCCAAAGCATTGAAAAAATTACAGGCGGTAAATGTGCAAGTACTGCTGTCTGATGCACTTGTTGAAGGGCAAGCTGAAAACCTTGGAGCAGAGTCTACTGCACAAGCGCTGACTGAGGGCTTGCTGCTCGCGCTTCATGATCGACAGCCGTTGAAACGGGAGAAAGCGGAGCGATTTTCGCTGAAAGAGGTTGCACTCGTACCACAGGGAGCAGCTGCATCAGCAGAGGAAGCCGCTTTATGGACACAAGGAATAACAAAAGGCCGGTTGTATGCTGAAGGGGTCATTTTAGCAAGAGATCTTACGAATCTGCCTGGTAATGATCTTACGCCAGAACGGTTGGCGTATCATGCAGAGGAATTAGCGCGTGAGCTTGATTTGGAAATAGAAGTCATTGACGAGTGGAGCGCGGCTGAGCAGCGGATGGGCGGTCTATTAGGCGTTGGACAAGGCAGCATAAATCCACCGCGTATGATTGTTATTCACTATAAAGGCAATCCAAATTCAGAAGAGGCATGGGGACTAATCGGAAAAGGAATTACGTTTGATACGGGCGGTATTTCCTTGAAGAGAGCGGAAGGCATGCAGGATATGATTTCCGATATGGGCGGCGCAGCTGCTGTGCTGGGTGCTATTCGCGTCATTGGAGAGCTGAAACCAGCAATTAATGTCATCGCAGTCATTCCAACAGCTGAGAATATGCCTTCGGACCGAGCGATTAAACCTGGAGATGTGCTGCGCATGATGAGCGGCCATACCGTTGAGATTGTGAATACCGATGCTGAAGGCAGATTAGTGCTGGCAGACGGACTTACGACCGCCATTACAAGAGGAGCAACGAAGCTGATTGATGTGGCAACTTTAACTGGTGCCRTATCCGTAGCCTTGGGTACGCACGCAACAGGCGCGATTACAAACAATGACGAGCTCTACAAACAGGTGCAGCTTGCGTCAGAGAGAGCTGGCGAACGAATCTGGCRGCTTCCTTCTTATCCGGAATATAAGCGGCAGATTAGAAGCGATGCAGCAGATTTGAAAAATAGCGGTGGAAGATATGCCGGTACGATAACAGGCGGATTGTTCATTGGACATTTTGCCGAAGGATTGCCGTGGGTGCATCTCGATATTGCCGGAACTGCATGGCTGGATTCGAGCAGAGGCTGGGAGCCTAAGGGAGCTACCGGCGTCATGGTTAGAACTTTAGTTGAATTGATTGTACAGCAAGAATAAGCTTTGAGATGTGATGATTTGGAGGTTCGCCGCGCATGGCGTACCTCCTTTATTTGCGAAGTAATACGTGGACTAAAATGGAGGGCTGACATATGACCTATGAAGAGATAATGAAGGAATTAGAGCGGCTAGGCAATGAGCAAACAAAAATGACCTTTATTCGTCATGGAGCGATGGAGCCGCTCTTTGGTGTGAAAATCGGTGATTTGAAGAAGCTTGTTAAATATGTGAAAAAAGACGAAGAGCTAGCGCTAAAGCTGTTTGCGTCCAGTAATAGCGATGCGATGTATTTGGCGGGACTTTCAGTTAATCCCAAAACCATTGCTAAAGAGACGCTGCAGCAATGGGTCAAACAAGCTTATTGGTACATGGCAGCAGAATATACGGTAGCAGGTGTCGCAGCGGAAAGCCCTTTTGCCCATGAGCTGGCAGTAGAATGGATAGACTCCTCGGAAGAGATGGTGTCCACGTGCGGCTGGAGCACTTATGCGAATTACATCTCTATTACACCGGACGAGCAGCTGGATTTTGATGAAATACGCTTTTTGTTAAATAGAATAAAGGAAACTATTCATACGGAGCAAAATCGTGTTCGTTATACGATGAACACCTTCGTGATGATTGTCGGTATTTATGTCACGGAGCTGCGTGAAGAAGCAGAGGCCGTTGCAGCATTCATCGGCAAGGTGCATGTAGATGTCGGAAATACAGCGTGCAAGGTCCCGTTAGCTAGTGATTATATCCAAAAAACAGTTTCTTTGGGCAAAGCGGGCGTTAAGAAAAAAACATGCATCTGCTAACTGTTAATGCCCTATGGTATATAATGAACAATTCATTTTCAAAAAAGGCTATTTTTGGTTTGGCTCAATGAGTTAAACTGGAGATAGCTTATTTTATTTATGCCTCAAAGAACAATTTCTTTGTGTGTCGGAACGAAAATACATAGTGGAATAGGGGTATACTTATATGCATGCAATAAATAGAAGGAAAAATGATTTATTAGCTTATCGGCCATCCGTAACGATGGATGTTGAAGAGTTAAATCAATACTGGGAAAATGTATTAAACAGCTATGCAGAGAGGCCGCTTGATGTGAGGAGACAAACGGTTGAAACTCCAATCACGACGGTGAGAACGGAGCGTTTAACTTTTAAAGGCGGAGATGATACGCCTATTCACGGGTTATACATCGTGCCTCAGCAAGGATTGAACGGTGCGAAGCTGCCTTGTGTCGTTTTTTATCAGGGTTATACAGGCGATAAGGGACTACCAGAGCGTTATGCTGCGTGGCTGCTGCTGGGTTATGCCGTATTTGCAGTTGATGCTAGAGGGCAAGGAGGCGAAACAGGCAGCTTGCTAACCACTGATGAAGGTTTCGTCAAAGGCTGGGTTTCACAGGGAATAACGAATACCGAGCGCAGCTACTACCAGGCGATTACAATGGATGCGGTTAGAGCGGTGGATACAGCTGCCCTACAGGATGAGGTGGATGAGTCGCGGATAGCGGTTGTTGGCGCTAGTCAAGGAGGCGGATTATCATTGCTTGCTGCAGCGCTGAACTCCAAGGTAAGCGCGGTCGTTGCCGATATTCCGAACATGTGCCATATGGATTTTGGCCTAATGAATTCGACGAGCTCGCTTACGGAAATTGCTCAGTACATTAAAAGGTATCCTGATCGGCTCAACGCAGTGCTGTCTACGCTTGCTCATTTTGACCTGTTGAATTTGGCTGAACGCATTAAGGCGCCGGTGTTGATGTCGGTTGGCTGGAAAGATACCGTGTGTATGCCAGAGACCATCTACGCCGTATACAATCGGATACGATCGCTTAAGCAGCTCAATGATTATCCATTTTCAGGTCATGAGGTAAGCGAATACCAGAACCGAGAATCGATTTTGTTTTTACAGGAAGCGCTGAAAAACGGCCTAAAGCCTTCAATTGATGCAATCGAGCAGCAAGATCAGAATTAATGCTCAATTAGTTGTCCAAAAGAGACAATCAATGCTTCAAATGGATGATATCGATGCCAATATGGTTATGGATGGAGAGCGTACTATGTACTAGAATATATATGAGCTATAAAACGGTGTCCTTGACACATGTTCATTTTTCTTACTTTTCCCTTTATATGTTAAGGGATTAGTGTTTGCTTGATTATTATTGAAAACGATTTAGGCAAGTGCAAGTTGGCGAGCATGTATGGCGAGCATCGCCTTAGAAAATAATAGGATGGCAATGAATAGAGAGGGTGGAATTTTCTGCAATGAGCAACCATGATGAGCGAAATTATTCGCCTTGGCAAAGCTACTATGGCCCCAACCTTGGGTATGTGCAGGAGCAATACGAGCGTTTCTTAACTGATCCAGACTCCGTAGAGTCTACAGTTCGTGAGCTTTTTGTACGTTTCGGGGAACCTCCGGCTACACTACAAGGAGAAGCTCCGAGCATTACGGCTAAGCCAAGCGAGCAAAAGGCTGCATCACATGCAGCAGCACCTGGTCCGATTGATTCAAATATGTTGAAAAAGGTTGTCGCTGCGCATCAGCTAATGCTGAACATTCGCAGATACGGCCATTTAGCTGCAGATATTGATCCGCTCGGCTTCAGCCCTGCTGCTGATACAAAGCTGCTTGAGCCAGAAACTTTCGGACTTACGCAAGCGGATTTAACTTCTATTCCAGCATCGCTTATTTGGGATAATGCGCCAGCATCAATCTCGAATGGCTGGGAAGCAATCAACCGCTTGAGAGAGATTTATACCCGTTCAGCGGCGTATGAATTTACACATATTCATGATGAGAGTGAACGCAATTGGCTTAACAAACAGGCGGAGTCGGGAAGTTTCCCAGCACCGCTGTCTGCAAGAGAACGTTCAGCACTGCTTGAGCGTCTAATGGAAGTTGAGTATTTCGAGAACTTCCTGCACCGGACATTCGTTGGACAAAAACGTTTCTCTATCGAGGGCGTAGACATGCTCGTGCCAGTGCTTGATGAAATCGTCCGCTCCGTAGCGCATGATGGAGCAAACCATATCCTTATGGGCATGGCGCATCGCGGTCGTCTCAACGTACTGACGCATGTACTTGGCAAGCCTTATGAGAAAATATTTTCTGAATTTCACCATGCTCCGAATAAAGAGCTTATTCCGTCTGAAGGATCAATGGGCCTTAATTATGGCTGGACCGGCGACGTAAAATATCATCTAGGTGCTGACAGAGCTGTGAAGGAAGGCGAAACGATTCGTGCGAATCTTACCCTTGCGAACAACCCGAGCCACTTGGAATTTGTTAATCCAGTAGTTGAAGGCTTCACACGTGCTGCTCAAGAAGATCGCAGCAAGCGGGGAATGCCTACACAAGATCCAGCGAAAGCAGTGACGATTGCCGTTCACGGCGACGCGGCTTTCATTGGAGAAGGAATTGTTGCGGAAACGCTCAATTTCAACAAGCTGCAAGGTTATCACAATGGCGGTACGATTCATATTATCGCAAATAATCGCCTTGGCTTTACGACGAACAGCATTGATTCACGCTCGACGCATTACGCAAGTGATCTTGCGAAAGGCTTCGACATTCCTATCGTACACGTAAATGCGGATGAGCCGGAAGCTTGCTTGGCAGCAGTACGCCTCGCTTGTGAATACCGTCTCCGCTACAATAAAGGTTTTGTTATTGATTTGATTGGTTACCGTCGTTTCGGCCATAATGAAATGGACGATCCAGAAGTAACACAACCGCTGATGTATGCAAAGGTTCGCAATCATCCGACCGTAAGCGTGCTTTACAGCGAGCAGTTGAAGGGTGAGAAGGCGATTACGGAAGCGCAGGTTGAAGAATTGCGTCAACGTACGAACGGCAAGCTGCAAGCAGCCTATGATGCAATGAAAGCGAAGGAAGGCGAGCCGAAGCTTCGCGGTGAGCAAAACAAAACAACGCTGCCTACAGGCGAGGAAGTACGCACTGCAGTTCCGCTTGAGACGCTTCGTGAAATCAACCTGGAGCTGCTTAACCGTCCAGAGGGTTTCACCGAATATACGAAGCTTCAACGTATTTTGCAGCGCAGAGCTTCAGCTTTGAACGATGGGGAAAAGGTTGACTGGGCACATGCCGAGACGCTTGCATTCGCAACGATTCTTGCAGACGGTACACCTATTCGTCTAAGCGGTCAGGATTCGGAGCGCGGAACGTTTGCACATCGTCACATCATGCTTAATGATAATGCGACGGCAGCAAAGTTCTCGCCGCTGCACATTTTACCGCAAGCGAAAGCATCCTTTGCCGTTCATAACAGCCCATTGTCGGAAACGGCAGTACTCGGCTTTGAATATGGCTACAACGTATTTGCGCCTGAAACCTTTGTTATCTGGGAAGCGCAATATGGTGACTTTGCCAACGTTGCCCAAGTTATTTTTGACCAATTCATTTCAGCTGGCCGTGCGAAATGGTCGCAAAAATCAGGCATTACGATTTTGCTGCCGCATGGCTATGAAGGCCAAGGACCGGAGCATTCAAGCGCTAGACTTGAACGTTTCCTTCAGCTTTCAGCTGATAACAACTGGACCGTTGCGAACCTTTCAACGTCCGCTCAATATTTCCACTTGCTGCGTAAGCAAGCAGCGTCGCTTGGCACGGAGCATGTTCGTCCGCTCGTTCTAATGGCGCCTAAGAGCTTGATCCGTAACCCTCGTGTTGCGTCGCATGGTGTTGCTTTCAGCGAAGGCTCATTCAAGCCGGTGCTTCCGCAATTCAAGCTGACAGAGCCGAAGGAACAGAAGGATAAAGTAAAACGTTTGCTTCTTTGCACCGGTAAAGTAGCTATCGATATTGAAGAGGCGCTTGCATCGACAAATGCTGAAGATTATGAATGGCTGCGTGTTGCAAGAGTAGAGCAGCTGTATCCGTTCCCTCATGCAGAAATCGAACGTATTGTGAAGCAATTCGACAAGCTTGAAGAAATCGTATGGGTACAAGAAGAACCGCAAAACATGGGGTCATGGAGCTTCATGGAACCGCGTCTTCGCGCGTTAGCTCCTAAGAAGGCAGCTGTTCGCTACGTTGGCAGACCTGATCGTTCAAGTACTGCAAGCGGACACCAAGAAGTACATGCCGCAGAACAAAAATGGATTATTTCGACAGCATTGAACGGCAAACCAGTTGAAACAAGTTTGATTAGGGGGTAGTGACTAATGGCTGAAATTATTGTACCGGAACTAGGCGAGTCCATTTCTGAGGGCACAATTACCAAATGGTTCGTGAAGGAAGGCGACTCCGTCAATCAGGGAGATGTCCTACTAGAGCTTGAAACCGATAAGGTTAACATAGAAATTAGCGCAGACAATAGCGGTGTTGTATCTCGCATCGCTAAACAAGACGGAGAAGTTGTACTTGTAGGCGAAGCGATCGGTTCGATTGGAGAAGCAGCGGGCGGCGCAGCCGTACCTGCTGCTCCGGCAGCTGAGCCAGCACCTGTTGCTGCTCCTGCCGCAGTAGCTGCACCAGCTGCTGCTCCAGCAGCGCCTGTTGCCTCTTCTGCAAATGAAAGTGCAGCAACGATTAATGCATCGCCAGCTGCTCGTAAACGTGCTCGTGAGCAAGGCATTGATCTTTCAGCGCAAGGACAAGCTCCTGCTGCTGCACCTGCACCAGCGGTTGCCACTCCGGTTAAATCTGCTCCGCTAACACAATCAGAACCTGCTAACGCAGGCAAAGATGTGAAGCCAACTGAACGCAAACGGATGTCTCGTCGCCGGGTTACAATTGCTAACCGCCTAGTTGAAGCACAACGCACAGCAGCGATGCTGACGACTTTCAATGAAGTGGATATGACTGCGATTCTTGATTTGCGCAAACGCCGCAAGCAAGCTTTCTTCGAGAAAAATGATGTAAACCTAGGTTTTATGTCATTCTTTACGAAAGCTGTAGTTGGTGCGCTTAAAGCATTCCCACTGCTTAATGCTGAAATTGACGGCGAAGATATTGTTACGAAAAAATTCTATGATATCGGCATTGCAGTATCTGCAAAAGAAGGTCTTGTCGTTCCGGTCGTTCGTGACGCGGACCGTCTAAGCTTCGCTGAAATCGAGAAAAATATCGTTGAGCTTGCTGGCAAAGCAAGATCAAACACGCTTGCTATTTCTGATTTGCAAGGCGGAAGCTTCACTATTACGAATGGCGGCGTATTTGGCTCCTTGCTGTCCACGCCAATTCTTAATGCACCGCAAGTTGGTATTCTCGGCATGCACAAAATTCAAATTCGTCCAGTAGCAATCGATGACGTTCGTATGGAAAACCGTCCGATGATGTATCTTGCATTGTCTTACGATCACCGTATCGTAGATGGCAGTGAAGCTGTTCGCTTCCTCGTAACCGTCAAAGCGCTTCTAGAGGATCCAGAAGCACTTCTTCTCGAAGGCTAAATATAAAGTATCACATTAGAGACTGTCCTTTAAGTAGAGTGATCTACTCAAAGGACAGTTTCTTTTTTTTGTGATTAAGATGGCCATTTTATTATGTTATGAAAAAAGATGTCGAAAAAAGATCTGAATATCGATTACAATAAACATAATATTGAACATGGAAGCGGGCGTATTATCGGCTACAATTAAGATTTAAGAAGTATTCAATGGAGAGAGGCTGCATAATAGGTGCGAGAATCCTTTACTAATCTCACAATGCTCCAGCGGTTCATCGCRTTGTTTATTGCACTAGTCGTTATACCTGTTATTTTTATGGATTGGGTTGTCTCGCGGAATGTCGCAGAAATTACGGAACGGCAAGTGGGTTCGACGCTGGTGAAGTGGGTGGAATCGAGTCATGTAACGATTGATCGAACTATCATGCATATGGAAGAGACCATGAATTCGATCATGATGACCAAGGAAATTCAGGAAATGCTTAATATCCCGTTGTCTTCATCCTACGAGCGTTTTAGACGATTCACATCTCTGGATGAGATGCTGCTCAAACAAACATCTCCTAAAATAGCATATTCTTTTTTTATGCCGGATTCTGAAAGCCTTTACTCTTTTGTGCCTTCTTTGGATATGCAGACGCGAGGCATCTACTTCTCTACAAATGTGGATGCGCTTCCATGGTATAAGGAGGCTTATCGTGCACAGGGGCGGGGAGTGCTGAAGGTACTGCATCAATTCGGAGATAACCCGTCCGATCTGGAAACGCTTGTTATGGTTAAACAAATGAACAGCATAACGAATGGGCGCTCACCAGAAGCTGGGTACTTAATCGCGTCGGGACTTGAACGTGTGCTGGCAAGTGATCTTGATCCTGATAATGTGGCGAAGGATGGCGAATTATTGATTTTAAATGAAGATAATACGATCATCTCAACAACAAGCAACTACTCCATCGGAAAGATCCTCCCGTTGCCGGACTACGTATCGAATTCCAAAGGTGGATATTATACGCTAGAGGTTGATGGGAAAAAGTGGCTATATGCCATTCATCAAAGCGAGCAAAGTAAAACAAAGCTGCTCTACAAAACACCGCTGCAATCTATAATCGGCGATCATGAGGTTATTGAGCAGCTCGTTTATTATTCGATGATGGGTTATTTCCTGCTCTTGCTCCTATTAGGTGTTTACTTTATTCGTTCCATCGTTCGTCCAATTTCTAGACTCGCTAGGCATACACGCTCTTATGAGCCAGGCAAACCGCTTGGCTTAACACAATATCCACAGCGTACCAAAGATGAAATCGAAATTTTAAACAATAATTTCATGGATATGACAGAGCGGTTAAATGAAACGATCCACGATAAATATGTGCTTGAGCTGAAGCAAAAGGAGGCGGAGCTGTCGATCCTTCATTCACAAATCAATCCGCATCTGCTGTACAATACGCTGGAGTCTATTTATTGGAGGATGACGCTTGAGGGAACGGACGAGTCAGCGGAAATGGTGCGTGATCTGTCCCTTGTTATGCGAATTGGCCTTAGCCGCGGCAAATCATTAATTACGATCGAAGAAGAGCTGCAGCATGCAGAGGCTTATGTAAGGCTGCAGCTAAAACGTTATGATTATAATTTTAATGTCAATTGGATCATTCAAGAGGAAGCGAAGAGCTGTCTTATTCCGAAGGTTGTGCTGCAGCCGCTTATCGAAAATGCAATCGTGCATGGCATTAAACGAATGGATAGTGATGGTGAGCTATGGATATCAATCAAGCTGGAGCTGGATTGCATCGTCATTGCAATAGAAGACAACGGATATCGCTTGAGGGATGTTGCGCACATTTATGATATTTTGGAAGGCCGAAATCCTGATGCAGGATACGGCATTCGAAACGTCAATAAACGAATTCAATTGCATTTTGGCGATTTATTCGGTTTGGAATATGCTTTGCGTGCGGAAGGCGGGCTTCGGGCTCAGCTTACGTTACCAATCTCACATACCATAGATGACCTCATGAGGGAGGAAGAGCATGTATAATATACTGATTGTTGATGATGAACCGATGATTTGTAAAGGGATCAGCTCAATATTAAGGCAGTCGGATATTCAAATCGGCGAGCTGTTTACGGCTGGCAATGGCTTTGAAGCTTTGGATTATTTTCGATTGGAAAAAATAGATTTGATCATTACAGATATTCAGATGGAGCATATGAACGGCATTGAACTCATGGAAACGATATTTGTAGAAAATAGTGCGGTCCCGATTATCGTGCTGTCAGCGCATGGAGAGTTTGCTTATGCTCAGAAAGCAATGAAGTTCGGCGCCAAAGAATATATCGTGAAGCCAGTCATGCCGAAGCAGCTTATTCAAATAGTTGGAGGTTTGTTAAGACATAAGGAAAGTAAGCTCCGTACGGCATCCGATGCTGCGTTCAACCGCAAGTTTTATTTGGAGGAAACGAATCCAAAGCAGCATATGCTGCTTAACGAGTTAATTACGGAAGGGCTTGGCGAATCGGAGGTTGAAGCTTTATTTCAATCATTAGGATTAAAAATGGATGGCCCCTACTTCAGTTTATTTACGATCCAGCTGCATTTGAAAAACGCTGGTAAAACGGATAAAGACATTCAGTCCTTGCGGGATCGGAATTTGCTTAAGTATGCCTGCTACAACGTGGTAGAGGAAACGATCAGCAGCTGGGATAAGTTATTGTTTTATTCACCGAATGGAGCTCTGACTGTCGTGCTGCAGCTTTCAGCAAAAGAGCTGGACCATTCAATGAGGAGCAGTCTGCTGACGACGATTGGACAACAGCTTCATGCGCATTTGCTGGAATATTTGAATGTCCAATGCACGATTGGGATTAGTACGATTAAGGAAGGGCTGTACAGCTGGGCAGAGCTATACAAGGAAGCGATCTCTGCGCTGAAAATGACAGAGGTTCATCATGATCATCATGTATTTTTGGCCGAGGATGTGTCAGACAAAAAATCTACGGAGGATCATAATGGAGATATTCAGGAAGCGAGAGGCTACATAGACCAACATTATAGTAAAAAAGGAATGAAGCTGCAGGATATTGCGGATGCCGTTCATCTAAGTCCCAATTATTTGAGCTATTTATTTAAAAAGGTGCTTAATATTACGATATGGGATTACTTGACGAAGCAGAGAATGGAAGCGGGAAGAAGGCTGCTGCTTACGACTGATATGCGGAGATACGAGATTGCAGATGAGATTGGTTATGAGTCGCCGGAGCATTTTAGCAAAATGTTTAAAAAGTATTTTGGCTATAATCTATCAGATTTAAAAAAATAACATTTCTGCTCGTGCTGCTGCGCGAGCAGTTTTTATATGTCGAACCCTATGTCGAAATCATAACAGCGCACACCTTAACCG
>NZ_JBFTSN010000190.1:0-11567 GCF_056400045.1 Paenibacillus sp. 01L418 | reverse complement strand
CCTTATGCACCTGATCTCCGATATGGTGATAGCCGGCTCCTTCTGCAATATATACGCATTCGAGAAAATCGTGATCATGATAGGGGCTCATGATGCTTTCGCTTGCACGATTAACATAAAGCAGCTGGTTGTTCTGAAAAAAGTACTCACCACGGTATGTTTCTACGGGATGGTTCATCGTGAGCTCTCCCTGCGCAAGTTCTACATTTTGTGAAAATGTCCTGTTTGCCGCATGATATTGTCCGTTTTACCCAACATTTTTCAAGCATGCTTTTTTATAATTATAGTGTAAAGCGTTGTGGCAAGGAAGGCGAACACTCAAAAAAAAGGGCGCCAACTCTATTATAAGCTCGGGCAATCAATTAATAGTTGTAAATGATCTTAAGGAGGATTATAGGATGTTTGAAATTAGCGCAGTATATTGTGAATATCAGCAAAATCCAATTGGAATCGGAGTGACAAAACCTCGTTTAGGATGGAAATTACATTCTGATGAGAGGGCAGTTGTTCAAACGGCTTACGAGATTGAGATTGCGGCAGAACCAGACTTTGCATCGATCCTATGGCAGTCAGGATGCGTAAACAGCGAGCAGTCAACGCATGTTGAGCTGGACTCTTTTGTCGGTGAATCCTGTAAACGCTATTATTATCGTGTTCGGGCTTGGAATCAAGATGGAGATGCAACCGCTTGGTCTGCTGTTGCCTTCTGGGAAATGGGGCTGCTTAGTCCAGACGAGTGGCTTGGCGACTGGATCGCTGCACCGCTTGCGATGCTGCCAATTGAGGCGGAGCCTAGCCCGCTAATGAGGAGAAGCTTTGAGCTCACAGGCAAAGTGAAGGAAGCGCGGGTTTATGCGACTGCGCTCGGCATATATGAGCTAGAGCTGAACGGGCAGCGAGTTGGCGATAGTTATTTTGCGCCGGGCTGGACGAGTTACAATCATACACTGCAAACGCAAACTTATGATGTGACTGATCTGCTGAAATTAGGCGGGAATGCAATTGGCGCTTCCCTTGGAAACGGCTGGTACAAAGGGAACTTGGCGTGGGGCAATCAGCGCTGCGTGTACGGCGATCGTTTGGCGCTGCTGCTGCAAATGCACATCGTTTACGAGGATGGACGTGAAGAGGTCATTGTATCCGATACGAAGTGGAAGGCCGCCGTCAGTCCAATTCAGTTCTCGGAAATTTATCATGGCGAAACGTATGATGCACGCCTAGAACAAGAGGGCTGGAGTACAGCCGCTTATGATGACAATGCGAGTGAGTGGCAGACGGCTGAAGTGATTCAGCATGAGAAGCATATGCTTAGGCCGCAGGTGAATGAGCCTGTTCGCAAGCAGGAGAGGTTAAAGCCAATTGCTCTGATTACGACACCCAAAGGGGAAACCGTGCTTGATTTTGGCCAAAACATGGTTGGCTGGGTGCAGTTTGCCGTAAAGGGAGAAGCGGGCTCCGAAGTAGCACTGCTGCATGCAGAGGTGCTTGATCAGGAAGGCAATTTCTACACCGAAAACCTGCGTGCGGCAAAACAAATGATTCGATATGTGCTGAAGGGCGGAGAGACCGAAACATATGAGCCGCGCTTTACGTTTCAGGGCTTTCGATATGTGCAGCTGATTGGCTTCCCTGAAACGGAAAGCATTAAGCTTGATGATTTTACAGGTGTTGTGCTGCATTCGGATATGGAGGAAACCGGTGAGTTTCAGTGCTCTGAACCGCTCGTCAATCAGCTTCAGCATAATATCAAATGGGGCCTCAAGGGGAATTTCCTTGACGTACCGACCGACTGCCCACAGCGGGATGAGCGTCTCGGCTGGACCGGCGATGCGCAAATGTTCATTCAAACGGCATCCTATTTATCAAACGTCGCTCCTTTTTTCACGAAGTGGCTGCGGGATGTAGAGGCGGATCAAGCAGAAGACGGAGGCGTTCCGTTCGTGGTTCCTCAGGTGCTGGGCGAGAATGACATGTCCTCGGCAGCATGGGGAGATGCAGCAGTGATTTGCCCTTGGACGTTATATATTTGTTACGGAGACAAACGGATATTAGAAGAGCAATATGACAGCATGCAGGCGTGGGTAACGTATATTCAGCGCCAAGGCGAAAATGAGTTTTTATGGAATACAGGTTTTCACTTCGGAGATTGGCTTGGACTTGATGCCAAGTCGGGCGATTATGTAGGGGCAACGGATCGGGATTTTATCGCGACAGCCTTTTATGCCTATTCGGTATCCATCGTTCAGAAGACGGCAGCTGTGCTCAACAAGGATGCTGATTCGAAGAGATACTCGGAATTGTACGACAATATTGTAGCAGCGCTTAGAGAAGAGTTTGTAACAGGTGCTGGACGGTTGGCTGTTCCGACGCAAACGGCTCAAGTGTTAGCCTTGATGTTTGGACTCTTGGATGAAGCAGCAGAGAAACGCGCTATTGCCAAGCTGACTGAGCTGATTGAGCAAAGCAAAGACCATCTGACGACAGGTTTTGTCGGTACTCCTTACTTGAACCATGTGCTTAGTGCTTTTGGTAAAAACGATGTGGCATATAGGCTGCTTCTTCAGCAAACCTATCCATCCTGGCTCTACCCTGTGACCAAAGGCGCTACGACGATTTGGGAGCATTGGGACGGTATCAAGGAAGACGGAAGCTTCTGGAGCAAGGATATGAACTCATTTAACCATTATGCTTACGGAGCGATTGGCGATTGGATGTACCGGACGGTAGCGGGCATTCAAACGGTGGAAGCTGCTCCTGGCTATAAACGAATCGTCATCGCACCGCTTCCGGGCGAAGGGCTAACGTGGGCGGAAGGGAAGATTGAGACGGTATATGGCTCAGTTAGCTCGAAATGGTCCAAATCGGAAGAGGGGCACTTCACGCTTGATGTGACAATTCCTTCGAATACCACTGCGGAAATTCGTTTGCCAGGTGCGGAATCGGGAACGAAGGTAACGGAGAGTGGCGGGTTGCTTGCCGAGAGTGCGGGAATAACATCAGCAGCTGAGACCGAGGCAGGCGTTACGATACAAGCAGGGTCTGGCAGCTATCGCTTTGCTTGGTAGATCAGTGCAGGCTGCAAGCAGGTATTTCAAATTCACCCCCTCAACCAAAACATGTTATAATATGCTTTAGGATGAATAGGGTTGGTGGGATGATGATGGATAATCAAGTTGTCGCAGCATGTGATGATTCGTGCGCAGGCTCTGAGGTAAACATAGAGAATGTTAGAAGCAAAATGATTAATGAAACAACAGCTGCTCAGTTGGCTGATTTGTTCAAGGCGCTTGGCGATCCCACGCGAGTGAAGATTATCCATGCGCTAGTGCAGTCTGAACTTTGCGTTCATGATTTGACTGAGGTGCTCTCCATGGGGCAATCGGCGGTTTCTCATCAGCTGCGGCTGCTGCGTAACATGCGTATCGTCAAGCGCAGGAAAGTCGGGAAAACCGTCTTTTATTCGCTCGATGACGATCATGTAGAACAAGTCTTTATGCTGACGCTTCAGCATTTGAAGCATGAATAATACATCAAACAAAGCTGCTCTTCACGGTTAGCAACCATRGGGAGCAGCTTTTGTTTTATTCAAATGGATTTTATTGATTTTTAGTAAAATTAAAGTATAATTTTACTTATCGTCACGGGTTAGCAGGAAGGAAAGGTAATATGGCTACAATTAAAGAGATTGCACAAAAAGCAAAGGTTTCAATTGCGACCGTGTCGCGGGTGCTTAATTATGATCCAGCCATATCGGTTGCAGATGAGACACGCAAACGTATATTTGAAATCGCGCAGCAATTGAATTACAAGACGCTGCGCCAACGTAACGGTGCTGGGCTTAAAGAGCGTTACCGGGTTGGTCTTGTGAACTGGTATTCTGATCAAGAGGAAATGCTTGATCCTTATTACATGGCCATTCGGCTAGGAATCGAGCGAGAGTGCTTCCATAGAAATATGGATTTGGTAAAATTGTTTATGCAAGTCCACTCTGACGAGAAAGATTGGCGAGGCGAGTCGTTTGATGGCATCATCGCAATCGGGCGCTTCGAGAAAGAGGATCTGAACCGTTTTCCAGAGGGGCTGGAGCCTATTGTGTTCGTTGATTCTTCCCCAGATGACAATCGATTTGATTCTGTTGTTATTGATATCGGAAAGTCGGTTTCAGAAGTGATTGATTATCTAACTCGCCTTGGCCACACAGAAATCGGTTATATTGGCGGGCATAACTTAGTAAATAATAAGCGTGTGCGTGATGAGCGTGAGCATGTATTTATAGAACGAATGACTGATAAAGGACTGTACGATGCAGAACTTGTTTATACGGGAGAGCATTTGTATTCCGAAGACGGATATAAGCTGATGCAGCAAGCGATAAAAGCGAATAAAATGCCAACCGCTTTTTTTATCGAAAATGATTCTATGGCCGTCGGCGCCCTCCGAGCACTCCATGAAGCGGAGCTTCGTGTGCCAGAAGATATTTCAATTGTCGGTTACAATGATATCGCTATTTCAGCCTTTTTGCAGCCGCCGCTTACGACGGTTAAGGTGCATATGGAGTATATGGGCGAGACGGCTGTTGAGCTGCTTGCTGATCGTCTGGCTTCAAAGCGGGATATTGCGAAAAAGATCGTATTGCCGACCAAACTGCAGGAACGTGAGAGCAGCATTAAACGAGTGAAGCGCTGAATAAAACAGCCGCTAAGACGAGTAAATTCAAGCATTCGAGCGGGGGTGGCAAGATGTCGATGTTGCTAAACGGGCAAAACGTATTGCCGGCAGTGCATAAGCTGAAGGATGTGGAAGCGGTGCTTGCTTCGCCTTTTTCATACATGGTGCTCCTTGGTGGGCATTTGGGGCAATTAAAGCATATCGTTGACTTGGCGAGTCAGCATAACAAAAAGGTACTGCTGCATGCCGATTTGATCGATGGCTTGAAAAACGATGAATACGCGGCAGAGTTTCTATGCCAGTCTATTAGGCCTGCAGGCATTATCTCGACGCGTTCCAGCGTTATTGGTCGTACGAAGCAGAATGGACTGATTGCCATTCAGCGATTATTTCTTATTGATTCGGATGCTTTGGAGAGAAGTTATACGGTGCTGGACAAAAATCGTCCTGATTTCATTGAGGTACTGCCGGGTGTTATACCGGATATTATAAGTGAAGTGAAGCAGCGGAGCGGCATTCCCATTATAGCGGGAGGACTAATTCGTACGGAGGCGCATGTCAGCCAGGCGCTTGAAGCGGGAGCTTCGGCGATAACGACATCACGGAAAGAGCTGTGGAAGCTAGGAAAATAAGCGTAAGCTGACAAGTGAAGGAGGGGTTCAAGTGGAAACGTATATGTTATCGCTCGATCAGGGCACAACCAGCACGCGCGCGCTGCTCGTCGATAAGAGTGGAACCATTGTAGATATAGCAAGAGAAGAGCTTCCGCTGTCTTACCCGCATTCAGGATGGGTAGAAGCAGATGCTAGGTTTATATGGCAGTCGACGAAAAAGGTAATGGCAGAGCTGCTGGCCAAAACAGGCATTACCGCTGAGCAAATTGCTGGAATCGGAATAACGAATCAACGGGAAACAACCGTTGTCTGGGACAAAACGACGGGTCAACCGATTCATAACGCGATCGTATGGCAATCCCGCCAAACGGCGGAAATTAGTGATGGTCTTAAGAAAAGCGGCTATGAGCAACAGTTTCACGAGAAAACGGGCCTGCTTATTGATGCTTATTTCTCAGGCACGAAGGTGAGCTGGCTGCTTGAGCATGTGGAGGGCGCACGCGAGCGTGCTGAGAAAGGCGAGCTGCTCTTTGGCACGATCGATACGTGGCTGATCTGGAATTTAACCGGTGGACAGGTGCATGTAACGGATGTTTCGAATGCTTCTAGAACGCTTATGTTCAACATCCATGAGCGGAGCTGGGACGATGAGCTTCTGCATATTTTGAACATTCCTAAAACGATGCTGCCGGAGGTTCGATCTTCCTCTGAAGTTTACGGACATGTGGTTGATGAAATAATCGGACGCAAAATTCCAGTTGCAGGTGCAGCTGGTGATCAGCAAGCAGCTTTGTTTGGTCAAAATGCTTATGCAGAAGGAAATACAAAAAACACATATGGTACGGGCTGCTTCATGTTAATGAATACAGGCACCAAAGCAATCGTCTCCGAGAAGGGGCTGCTCACCACGATTGCGTGGGAGGTTGATGGCAAGCTGGAATATGCGCTTGAAGGCAGCGTATTTGTGGCAGGTGCTGCGATTCAGTGGCTTAGAGATGGTCTAGAGCTTATTGAATCGGCTTCCGAGACGGAAGCACTGGCGGAGCAGGTGGAGTCCTCGGACGGCGTTTATGTCGTGCCGGCATTTGTTGGACTCGGTACGCCGTACTGGAATAGCGATGTTAGAGGAGCCGTATTTGGACTCACGCGGGGGACATCCAAGGCACATTTTGTCCGTGCTGTATTAGAGTCGCTGGCTTACCAGACCAAAGATGTTCTCTCCGTTATGGAGGAGGAATCAGGTTTGCCGCTGGAGTCGCTTTGTGTAGACGGCGGAGCCGTTGCCAACAACATGCTTATGCAATTCCAAAGTGATCTGCTTGGCGTTCCCGTGGAGCGTCCAGTAGTAAATGAATCTACAGCACTTGGAGCTGCATATTTAGCTGGACTTGCGGTAGGCTTCTGGCAAAACCGCGAGGAGCTGGCTAAGCTGAGACAGGTAGATAAAATATTTAAGCCTGCAATGGAAGAGGAGACACGTGCCGATTTATACAGCGGATGGCATCGTGCAGTCCGAGCGGCCATGGCTTTCGCGCAATAATTATGCTATACTGATGGCAAGTTAATAACGGTTGGAGATCAGGAGAAACCACGAGAACCGCTTCCACACCCTTTTTAGGGATTGGGGAGCGGTTTGAGTGGTTTTTTTGTTTATTTAGATTCATTCATGAGTAATGAACTGTAAATGGCAGAACAATAATAAATAGACAATCGGGAGGAAATAATGATGACCATTCATAATAAAGAAATATTTGCCGCCCAAAATCGTGAGCAAGTACTGAAGCAGATGCAGCAATCACAGCTGGATGTACTCGTCATAGGCGGAGGAATTACTGGCGCGGGTATTGCGCTTGATGCTGCTGCGCGCGGTATGAAAGTGGCTTTAGTGGAGATGCAGGATTTTGCAGCTGGGACCTCTAGCCGTTCGACGAAGCTGGTCCATGGCGGTTTGCGTTACTTGAAGCAGCTAGAGATTGGTGTCGTAGCCGAGGTTGGCAAGGAGCGGGCAATCGTATATGAGAACGGGCCGCATGTTACGACACCGGAATGGATGCTGCTTCCGCTTTATAAGGGCGGCACCTTCGGTAAGTTCTCGACATCGATTGGTTTGCGCGTTTACGATTTTCTAGCTGGCGTCAAACGAAAAGAGCGCCGGATGATGCTGAACGTAGAGGATACGCTGTTTAAGGAACCTCTTTTGAAGCGGGATGGCTTAAAGGGTAGCGGATATTATGTGGAATACCGTACCGATGATGCACGGCTAACGATAGAAGTGATGAAGAAGGCAGTAGAAACCGGCGCATTGTCGGTGAACTATGCCAAGGTTGAGACGCTTCGTTATGGCAAAGACGGTAAAATAACAGGCACGTTGGTTAAAGATATGATTAATGGCGCTGAATACGAGTTGAAGGCAACTAAAGTCATTAATGCTACGGGCCCTTGGGTCGATGATATTCGCGAAATTGATGGATCGAAGAAGGGGAAAACGCTCCGTCTGACAAAAGGCGTTCATGTGGTCTTCGACCAGAGTCGTTTCCCATTGCGTCAAGCCGTCTACTTCGATACGCCGGATGGCCGCATGGTATTCGCGATTCCACGCGCGGGAAAAACGTATTTCGGTACGACGGATACCAACTATAAGGGCAATACCGTCAATCCAGTGATGACGCTGGAGGATCGCACTTATTTGCTGCAAGCTGTTAACTTTATGTTCCCAGACCTGAAGCTTGTAGAAGCAGATGTGGAATCAAGCTGGGCAGGCCTTCGCCCGCTTATACAGCAAGAAGGGAAATCGCCTTCGGAAATATCGCGTCGTGATGAGATTTTTGTATCGGATTCCGGGCTGATTTCGATTGCGGGCGGCAAGCTGACGGGTTATCGCAAGATGGCTGAAACCGTTGTAGATAAAGTAGTAGAACTGCTCGGGCAGGAGGGCGGCAGCAAAGCTTTTGCCAAAAGCGAAACCAAGACGATTACGATGTCAGGCGGGGAATTAGGCGGGTCAAAAGGTTTTGAGCCTTTTGTTCAGAAGAAATCAGCAGAGGGAGCACATTATGGCTTCAGCAAGGAAGAGTCTGCTTTTCTGGCACAGCGTTATGGCTCAAACGTGGATCAGCTGTTCTCACTGGCGCAAAGCACAGGCTCTTGGGCGGAAACCTTTGAATTGCCGCTCATACTAGCGGTTCAGCTTCGTTACGCCATAGAGGCGGAAATGACAGTGAAGCCAACCGATTTCTTTATTCGCCGTACGGGTGATTTGTTTTTCCGAATCGGATATGTTCAGCAGTGGAAAACACAGGTCATAGCCGCGATGGCGAATCGTCTTCAGTGGAATGACGAGCAGCGGACTGCTTATACATTGGAGCTGGAAGAAAAGCTGGTTGAAGCAGTAGAGCCGCTGAAAGGCTAAGCTGCTTCGATATTCGTTAGATCAACGGAATTCGATAGAAATGGAGGTGCAGAGATGCGCCTCTTTTTTTGTTCGTAAAAGTTGTTGCAACATTAGCATAAATTACATATAATAAATTTAATAACATATGAGCATGTATTCATATGTTATGGAAATTCGATTGCATTCATGAAATAGTTGGTTTAGATACAGACTAATAAAGTCTGTTGGAATGGATTGGGGGAGAGAATTATGAACGGATCACAGGATGGGAAACTAGGGAAAAATTTAAAAACAGCAGCCATTGCGGAAAACCATCAACATGATCATGGAGATGGAGCATGCGACCATAACCATAGCCATGAACAGAACGCACCTAAGCATTCGCATGGGAATCACAGCCATCACGGTCACCACCATGGTCACTCGCATGGTCATGGTCATCATGGACATTCTCATGCTCCGAACAATAAAGCGGGGCTGTTGATCGCACTTATTATTACAGCAGGTATTATGGTTTTGGAGTTTGTAGGGGGACTTGTGACGAACTCGTTGGCGCTATTGTCTGATTCAGGGCATATGCTGAGCGATACGGCGGCACTGGCGTTAAGCTTGGCAGCAATGTGGATTGCCGTGCGTCCAGCTTCTTCTAACCGCACTTATGGATTTCATCGTTTTGAAATATTGGCAGCCTTGTTTAATGGCATTACACTGTTCGTTATCGCCGCGTTTATCATTGCGGAGGCAATCAAGCGGTTCGGTGAACCGCCGACCGTCGCGAGCGGGTCGATGATGATTATAGCTGGTATCGGTTTGCTTGCTAATATAGCAAGTGCATGGTTTCTTATGCGGAAGGCGGATGTGAAGGACAATCTAAATGTTCGCAGTGCATATCTTCATGTCATCGGAGATGCCATTGGTTCGGTAGGCGCGATCATTGCCGGTATTTTGATGTATTCATTTTCCTGGTATATCGCTGACCCGATTATTAGTGTAGTCGTTGCTCTTCTTATTTTGCGAAGCGCATGGGGAGTGATTAAATCAACCGTTCATATTCTGATGGAAGGAACCCCAGCTCATGTGAATGCTGAGCAGGTTAAAGAAGCACTGCTAGACATTCAAGGTGTCAAAGACGTTCACGATCTTCATATTTGGACAATAACATCGGGAATAGACTCCTTAAGCTGCCATCTTATTGTTGAGGATGATAAGGATTGCCAAGTCATTCTTCAGGAAGCGATTCAACATCTGGCCGACAGATTCCAAATTGAACATTCGACGATTCAAATCGAGAAATCGCAATTGAAGCACTCTGCTTGCAAGGTATAGATCCGATTATCGTAAAATAGGGCTGTCACTTCAGTAGGATGATCTACTTTTGTGACAGCCCTATTTTTTAGCTTATGATTACGACTAGGCTGCTTCCACAGCTGATTTCGATTTATACACTTGGGAGCCGATTAAGAAGGACACAACGCCCCATGTGACCATAATGCCAATACCGATCCAGAATGAGGTTGAAACGATCCCGGAATTGTATATGAGACCATCCCGCATGCCCTCCACGAAGTAAGTAAGCGGCAAAATTTGTGCAATAGGCTGCAGCCAGTTTGGCATGATTTCGAGTGGGATAAATACACCGCTAAGAAACATCATGAGCATGCTGGTAATGTTGGATATCCCCATATAAGCTTCTATAGATTTACTGAAGGAAGAGAATAAATAACCCATCGCATTAAATACGAGTGCGCCTGCAAAGAAAGCAATAACTAAGCTTAATACATTAATATGAAGATTTGCGCCAAAACCGAATACGCCAATCAATGTTAAAATAATGATTTGAAAAACGCCGAGCAACAGCTTTACAATTACGCCTGCCAGCCCGTAAAGGCCCATTTTGGCTGGCGTCATGCGAAGCCGTTTCATCAGTCCCTTTCTGCGCATCTCAACTAGACTGACCATGCCGAACAGACCACCCTGCGCGAGTGTTAGACCGATCATGCCTGTCAGCAGGAAGTCCGCATAATTCAAATCCTCGGAGCCTTGCGAAATGGATTGTCTAGTTAAGCTGAATGTTGGCGTAGCTTTGGCAACGGTCCAATTCGTCTGTTGAATAAATTGATCCAAAATGCCGGCAATAGCCTGGGTGGTAGCGCCTTGCTCATTGGCTTTGTTTACAACGAGCTGCATTGTGGTGGAGCTATCGGATTCAGGCAAAATAATGAGCGCATCGATATCTTGTTTCTCAATGAGCGTATTGCCGGCTTCCTTCGTGATTGGCTGCTCTTCTTTAAACTCGAATACCGGGATTTGGCGCAGCTGCTCAAGCAGCATGCTCGAATTGGCATTCGGCTGTGAATCAACAACGGCAATTGTAGCTTTAAAGCTATCGGGTGAGCCTCCGCCAAAAATAACCATAAATAATACCATTAAAATTATCGGAAAAAAGATATTCCAAAACCATACTTGTTTTTCGCGAAACATCATTTTGACCTGGGCGCTAAACATTTTGGAAAATTGTTTGGTGTTGTTCATTTAACTTAATCCCTCCATTCCTTGCCGGTGAAGGCAATGAATACATCTTCCAGGCTCATTTCACGAATAGAGATTTGCTCGACGCGGAAGCCGCGATCCTTTGTAAATCCAAACAGCTCATACAATGTTTCTTCAGGCTGGGTCGTCCATAGCTGGAGCGAAGCGCCTTCGCGATTCGTTCGGACGACAGCATGGTGGAGTGTAGCGACTTTCTCAGTCTCAAGAGCTGCCTCAGCGCCATCAATAAAGGTAAGTCTGACCTCTCGTTCCTTCGTGAGCCGATCAATTAAAGCAGCGGGAGTGTCTAAGGTGACGATTTTCCCTTGATCAACAATGCATACACGGTCACTCAGCTTTTCGGC
>NZ_JBFTSN010000189.1:0-11615 GCF_056400045.1 Paenibacillus sp. 01L418 | reverse complement strand
GTACGTACACACATGGCAGTGGATTTGAAGACAAAGGAACATATTCGGGGCATTCGTAAAGCTGGCCGTATTGTCGCTGCCTGTCACAAAGCGCTCTCGAAACGGATAGCGCCGGGTGTCACCACGCAGGAGATTGACCGGTTTGTTGAGCGGTTCATGCTGGATCGAGGGGCGACTCCGGCGCAGAAAGGCTATAAAGGATATCCATTTGCTACGTGTGCCTCCGTTAACGAGGTTGTTTGCCATGGCTTTCCAGACTCTGAGCCGCTGGAAGCCGGTGATATTGTTACGATTGATATGGTGGCTGAATTGGACGGATGGAAGGCTGATTCAGCATGGACCTATGCGATTGGCAAGACGAATACGGCCACAGAAAAGCTGCTCCTTGCAGCAGAGCAATCGTTAAAAGATGGAATAAAGCAAGCAGTGCTAGGCAATCGACTGGGAGACATCGGATACGCGATTCAAAGAAGAGCGGAAAGAGCTGGTTTTGAGGTAGTAACAGCTTTTGTTGGTCATGGCATCGGCAGAAGCATGCATGAATTTCCTCAGGTGATGCATCATGGCTTGCCTGGTCAGGGGATTTTGCTTGAAGAAGGCATGGTGATAACGATAGAGCCGATACTTACAGCAGGAAGAGCTGACGTATATATAGCACAGGATGGGTGGACGGCTCGGACTAGAGATGGGGCCTGGGCGGCGCAATTTGAGCATACCGTGGCGATTACGAAGGAAGGTCCAATCGTGTTGACCCGCTGGGAATAATGATATTAATTTTAACTAACCACAATCAAAAGTCGAGCCTGTGCAGGATCTAACTGCTGCTCGGCTTTTTTAGTTTGCCTATTTTCGTGCGTTGGCTGAATGTTCGCCACTTACATTCAATGATAATGCCAAAGCAGTCATGAATAAAGAGCTCTTTTCTGTGGAACGCGAGCGGGAAGAGGAGTGGAAAAGAAAGCTTGTCCATCTCCACAATCAACGCAAATRGTGAACATGTTCATGCTGCTAATTATTTAGAAGTGATCATCTGATTTTTTTTGGATGATCACTTTTTTTGTTTGCATTTTATAAAAATGGTCAGTTTAAGTTAGGTTTTCTAACATAAATGACTTTATGATCACCATGAATATAACGCATTCAAGTTAGTTTTATTTGGATTGCACAATAATGTGCGCCCAATTTTAGCTAACTTAGCTATTGTTCCTAGGTATTTCGAATGATAATATGTCATATAAATTAACATAAAAACCAATATCATCTGACGATTGTTAAGCGAAAAAGGGGGAGACGATGTGAATGATGCGGCAGGGAAAGAAATCGTAGCCTTTAACCATGTAAGTAAAATATATAATACTGGAACCATCGCGTTAAGTGATGTTCATTTCTCCATAAAAGAGGGAGAATTTATCAGCTTTCTAGGGCCGTCTGGTTGTGGAAAGTCTACTGCGCTTCGAATGGTAGCAGGGCTGGAGGAGGCAACCTTTGGTGGTGTGCTGGTGAATGGCAAGGAACCGAAGCAGCTGATCCGTGAGTCGAACGATATTGCCTATGTATTCCAAGAAGCTAATTTATTGCCGTGGCGCACTGTGCTGGACAATGTCATTTTACCTCTGGAGCTCAGAGGTGGAAATATGAAAGAAAATAAAGAAGCGGCTAAACAAGTGCTGGAGATGGTTGGTTTAAAGGACCATTTTAAAGCATATCCAAGGCAGCTTTCCGGCGGCATGAGAATGCGAGTTTCCATTGCCCGCGCTTTAGCAGCGAAGCCAAAGCTTCTGCTCATGGATGAGCCCTTTGCAGCGCTTGATGAAATTACAAGGCAAACCCTCCAAATGGAGCTGTTTGATATATGGGAACGTGAGAAAATGACCGTTTTGTTCGTGACGCACAATGTGTTTGAAGCGGTTCTGCTATCCTCCAAGATTGCCGTCATGTCGGCACGTCCTGGGAAATTATCTGCTTTAATTAATGTGCGGCTGCCTTATCCAAGGACGCTTGGCATGCGAACCGAGCGGGATTTCGGTAAATATGTTGAGCTGGCCTCAACTTATTTGGAGCATGGCACTCATCGGAAGGAGCTGGGTTAATGTCGATCTCATCATTTGAAACCTTGCAGCCTAAGCTTGAGACGCCAGTTGTTGTGAAGAAAACAAGCCGAAATTTTGGATATACATTCAAACATTATTATCTAGGACCGATTGTGGCCTTTGTTCTTGTAATGGCGCTCTGGCAGCTCATTCCTGCTTGGCTTGGCATGAAACCTTTTATTTTCCCTAAACCGACGGATGTGTTGAAAGCAGCAATCGAGGACTGGTCTATTTTGTGGGAAGCCGTGCGCATTACTGTTTTGGAGTCGGTAGTAGGCTTTTTGCTTAGCGCGGTGATCGGTATCTTCATCTCCATTTTACTTGCCAGTTCACTCATTATGGAGCGAAGCATTTATCCATACGCCATTATCCTTCAGACCATTCCCGTTGTTGCTGTAGCGCCGCTTGTCGTGATCTGGTTTGGCGCCGGCTACAATTCTATCGTCGTTATCTCCTTTTTAATCGGATTTTTCCCTGTTGTCTCCAATACATTAATGGGATTAAATTCAGTGGATTCCAATATGGATGAGTTGTTCACGCTTTACAATTCATCAAAGTGGCAAAAAATGTGGAAGCTTCGCCTTCCTGCTGCAATGCCTTACATCATGGCTGGTTTGAAAATATCGTGTACCCTATCGATTGTCGGAGTCATTGTAGGGGAGTATGTTGCAGGAATCGGGGGCGGCAAAGGCGGGCTCGGATACGCCATTACGATAGCTGCTGTACAGATGAAAACACCTTTTTTATTTGCTTGCGGTATTGCTTCAGCTATTTTAGGCATCAGCTTCTATCTCATCGTCAGCATGATCGCTAAGCGAGTACTGGGCTCATGGCATGAGTCCGCGATGAAGACAAGAAAATAAATAGAAAAAGTGGAGGAGAGACAAAATGAAAAAATGGATGAAATTCGGGGGAGTTGCTTTATCGCTAACGCTAATGATGGTCTTGTTCGCAGCATGTGGAGGGAAGTCTGGAAATAACACACCGGCAAGTACAACAGAGAATTCACCAACTGCAGAAACGGCTGCTACAGAAGCGCCCAAAGCTCCTGTAGAAACGAAGAAAGCAAAGCTTGTTCTGAACTGGTTCCCGAAGGCACAGCATGGCGGTGTATATGCGGCCAAGGAGCAGGGGATTTTTGAAAAGCATGGTTTTGATGTTACGTTAGAGCCGGGAGGCCCGCAGGTTTCAGCTGTGCAAATCGTCGCTTCTGGAAAAGCGGAATTCGGTCTTGCTCATGCGGATCAAATCGTTATCGCTAAAAATCAGGGGATTGATTTGGTTGTCGTAGCAGCGGCGCTTCAAGGCAGTCCGCAAGCATTCATGTTTCAAGAAAGTACAGAGGTAAATAGCTTCGAGGACCTCAATGGCAGAACCGTATTTATTCAGCCGGGCATTACGTATTGGGACTTTTTGAAGAGCAAATATGATTTGAGCGGAGCAAAAGAAATGACCTACACTGGCCAGCATGTCAATTTTCTTGCTGATCCAGAATCGGTCACTCAAGCATTCCTAACTTCAGAGCCGTTCTTCATGGAGAAGGAAGGCGTAAAAACAAAAACATTGCTTATTTCCGAATCTGGTTATAATCCATACAATGTAGTATTGTTCGTCACAAAAGAGTATTTGGAGAAAAATAAAGAGACCGTTGGAAATTTTGTGGCTGCCTTCTCCGAGGGCTGGATGTCATATAAGGATACTTCTAAGGAAGTGAATGCCGCTATTCATGCAGCTAATCCGAATATTGATCTTGATGCGATCGATTTTGAGGATCAAGCTCAGAAGGAGTTTGTTTATGGCGGGGATGCTGCTGAGCATGGATTTGGCTATATGACAGAGGAACGTTGGTCGACGCTGATCAATCAGCTTGCTGATCTAGGGCTGCTCAAAAATAAGTTCGACGCCAAGGAGATATTTACGACGGAGTTTTTGCCTGGTAAATGATAAGTGGATAGATTTATAGAAAGGGATGCAGACACGTTACCGTGATCTGCATCCTTTTTTCATGTGAGAATATAGCTTTTCGATAAGAAGCTTGAAATAATTTGGTAAAGTTTAGTTTAAATGATTTTTTCCGTGCACATGCGCCGCTGTCGGTATTGACTGAAGGAATTTACAGTAATAGGATATAAGAACTGGGATAAAAACAATCTGTTTATATAGATAAAAGTTCATTTAACTGCACCAAGTATTGGTTAGGAGGTCTTGCTTTGTCTGTGATACACGAATTTTCACAATCCATTCCTGAATGGGATAGAGGCAGTCTGCACGCTGACTGCGAGAATTGTTTTGGTTTATGCTGTGTTTCATTGCCGTTCACAGCTTCTATAGATTTTGCGATCGATAAAGACGCCGGTCAGCCCTGCAGCAATTTGCAATCGAACTTTCGCTGTGGCATTCATCAAAGTCTTAGGGAGCGGGGATTTAAAGGTTGTACAGTTTACGATTGTTTTGGAGCTGGTCAACAGGTTTCACAGGTAACCTATAACGGACAAGATTGGCGGCAGGTACCAGATACCGCGGAGCAAATGTTCGAGGTATTCCGGGTCATGCGGCAAATCCATGAGCTGCTTTGGTATTTAAACGAGGCGCTTGCACTGGAAACGACACAATCGATTCACGATGAGCTTAGATTTATGCTCGAAGAAACAGAACGGTTCACTCGCCTGAGCCCGGATTCATTGGTGGAATTGAATGTGTCAGCACATCGTTTGGAAATCAACAAGCTGCTTCTTAAAGCAAGTGAGCTTGTACGCGAGAAAGCCATTCGTGCGAATAAGCAGAGTAACACTCGAGGCCGTAAGAAGACCTACGAAAGAGGCGCCGACCTCATTGGAGCTAAGCTTAGAGGTGCTGATCTTATCGGAGCAAATTTAAGAGGGTCTTATCTGATTGCTGCGGACCTCAGAGATTCCGATCTTAGAGCGGCTGACCTTATCGGAGCTGATTTTCGAGACGCTGACCTCAGTGGTGCAAACCTCTCAAAAAGTCTCTTTCTCACGCAGTTTCAGCTTAACGCTGCCAAAGGGAATGCAGATACAAAAATTCCGCCGACCCTTACTCGTCCAACACACTGGTTAGCATAGAAAATGAACGAATGCCTAAGTGTGCAATTGCACTCTTTTATATTAAAAAGGCCAACCATAAGATTCTGGTTGGCCTAATTATACGAATGGCTGCCGTTAGGCAGCCATTTTACTTTTAATTGGTTTGTTGCCGATGGAACAATTGCCTCCGCAAACCGCAAACCACAAACCACAAACCACAAACCACAAACCACAAACCACAAACCACAAACCACAAACCACAAACCGCAAACCACAAACCACACGACGCAATCTGCAAAACGAATGCTTCAGAGCCAACCATTATCATTCAAAGATGAACTCTGAATTCTACAATCGGCTAACGAACACCAGACACCTTATTTGCGATAAATTTGCCTGTTTTTCAATCTAACGAACTCAGCGCTGCTTATTTTGCGATTTTCCGCACAGATGAAAGTAATTTTGTGTAAATAACGTGGTTTAAGTTCGTTAGAAAAGAAATTGGTCTTAAAAGCCACAAATTCCGCCGTCTGAGTTCGTTAGCAACAATGTGCCGCTTATACAGCGGCGATTTTCCACACGTTTGAACGTAATATTGTGTATACAACACCATCTGAGCTCGATAGGGTGAAGCCAACGTAATTCAAGCGCCCATTACACCGAAGAATCGAAACAATCGGCGATTGAGTCGCATTATAGATGCGAAGTTTCTATGCTAGTTGGAAGCTTTTTGCGCTGAGATAATCAGGAACATCGGTCTGCGGTTCTCATCAAACATCAGCGGGTTATTCATCATTTCCTCTGAAGGCATTGGTTCCTTAATAGCTTTTAACTCAAAGCCAGCGCTAATCACGTCGTTCATATAGGTTGAAACGGTGCGATGATATTTAATCACATTATCGGTTAGGAAGGAGGTTTTGCGTAAGCCTTCTGACTGATATTGATCAACTGGCCAGTGCAGACGGTTTCCATGGTCATCATAATGCCAATCTTGTTCATCACGGGAAGTGAATATAGGGTGCTCTACTGAAAAAATGAAGGAGCCTCCCGGCTTTAGACAAGCATGTATCTTTTTGCACAGGGTCTCGAAGGATTCGATATAGTGAAAAGCTAATGAGCTGATAACGATATCAAATTGAGAATCTGAGAATGCGATATCTTCAATCGGCATTTGTATGTAGGTAATGGCGGTGTCATTCGTTTGCTCCCGAGCTTTTTGCAGCATGTTCTCGGATATATCAACACCTACGACTGAGCTTGCTTGCTGTTCACGAGCATAGAGGCAATGCCATCCGAAGCCGCAGCCTAAATCAAGCACGCTTTTACCACTTAAGTCTGGCAGTAAGGATTTGAATACATGCCACTCTCCCGCAGCTTCAAGTCCATGGGTGGAACGAGCCATTTCCTTATATTGTGAGAAGAAAGTTGAATCATCATATTTATTTTGTTTCATTCCATTGTACCCCCATATACTAAAATAGCCTTCACCAACATGCTAACTGAACTTTACTCATTTATCAATAAACCTGGCTTTACACTACTGCTCTTTGTTGAGATCACGCATTACTAGCCAAATATAATAAAATACCCCTTTCTGCTCTACATAAAGCAAAGGAAAGGGGTACAATATAAGTAATCTAACTGTGCTGCGATTATTCGCAGAGAGCAGAAAGTGTTAACCCAGCTTCGTTTTACGATAATCGGAAGGCGTTACGCCAAAGCTTTTCTTAAACATTCGGTGGAAGTAGGAGCTGCTCGTATAGCCGCTCTTTACCGCGATATCTACGATCGACAAATCGGTATTCTCCAAATGCTCCTTCGCACGTTCCATACGTACATTATTAATGACATCAACAATAGTAGCAAGCGTCTGCTGCTTATATACCCGGCTCAAATAGATGGATGACATGTCTAATTCATCAGCAATCCAGTTCAGGCTCAAATTCGGATTCGCGTATTCCTTTTGGATAAGATCGTTAATCTTGCGAATTAGATCACCTTGTTTGGTGGAGCGCTTCATTGAAAGCTTCATTTGAATGTCATCGAACAAGGAGAAGAAAACTTCATTAAGCTCATTAATCGTTTCAAAATGATCTGGTGTTGGAATATGGATGCTTAGGCTTGCTTCAACGTCCAAGCTGTTGTTTTTTTGGATCGTGAACAAAATATTGTTGACGGTCATCGTTAGATGCGAGATGGCGAGCTGAACGACATGGATCGGATATTGCGCCGTTTCCTGCACGATTTCTGCAAACAGTTTTTTGGCTTCCTCGGTCTTTGAGGTCATTAAGGCATCGGTCAATTTCCGCTCTTTGTCAGCAGGGAAGATATATTCCTTCGATTTCAGAGATATGATATCCTGTCCGTTAATTAAAGAGCCCAGACCATAGAATAAACGGTGCTGCGATGCTTCCTTCACCAGCTTGTAATGGGTAGAGAGCTGCTGTGCCTGAAAGGCCTCAGGGCTATACGTAATCGAGAGACCAATTTTCAAAAAGTCCAACGAGGAACGCTGAATTTTGGCAAGCATGTTTCGAAGCATCTCGTCATCAAGCTCATCGGATTCGTCGGGCCGGCCTAGAAGCATGATGACATAATCGGCATCCATGTCGACGGTTTCTACGCGATAATCGTTATGAGCAATCTCGGAAGCGATATTCATAATGGCAAACTTATAGACATGCAGATCGTCGCCGCGATTTTGCTTCAGAGCCGCGAGCTCGTCAATTTTTAAGAGGACGACGCGGTAACGCGCATGGAAGTCGAAAGTAATTCCGCTGACCATCAGCTTCTGCAGCTGTGCGTTCGTTTGCAGCGATTGCGAGCCTTGGATAAGGCTGCGCAGCATATTTTGCCTAATGGTATAGGAACTGTTGCGTTTTTCTGTTTCGAGAATGTTCATCTTATTCATAATTTGATGAATAGGACGATACAGCATACGAGAGAGCAGCCATGAAATGAATAAGCCGATGACCAAAATAATGACAGCAATCATGATCGTTGTATTCCGGATGGAATAAATAGCTTTAGTTACATGCTTGTATGGTGTCACACGTACGTATTGCCAGTCCAAGGAATCGGGAGAAGTATACGAGATAAGAGACTTCTTTCCGTCAAAGTCGGCAACAACATAACCGGACTCTTTGTTTTTAATCTTTTCATTAATGATGCGGTTATCCTCGTTGCTTAGTTTTTTAGGTAAAAGGGTATCGCCGGATAACAGAAGGTTCTGATTGTCGAGAATATAGGATTTACCCTCGCTGTCGCTCTTATTGACGCCAATGTCTTTGTTGATCCAAGCGGAAGAAATATTAATAATAACAGCAGAATTAATCGTCTGCGTTCGACCGATAGCATCATAACCTAAATAGGTATAAGCCTTCGTTAACTGCTCACCGGTGAGGTTAACCGTTTTATACGTTCTCGGAATAGGCGTGAACGGACGATACTCCTGGTAGTTATCGAGAATATCAAGTATCCCTTTATCCGCAAGCTCCTCTTTATTGAACGTGCCCCCTTCGGCTTGACGGCTGGCAGTGTAAAACAAGCCATTGGCCGAATTGTACACATAAATGGATTCAATGAACGGCATAGAGTTCAAATAGTTGTTCAATTCGTTCATCGCTGCTGTAACATCATAGATGTTAGGGTCATTGTAGAACATTAGCTTAGAGACACTGAAGGTTCGATAGATTTGGAAGGAGAGGGACTGTGCGCTCTCGGTCATGCTGATGACTTCTTTACTCGTTTGGGTTAGATTGCTGACGTCTGACTGGTAGGCTTTCTTCAAGTCAATCTGCATGTAAGTGAAGAAATTAAACAAGGAGGATACCATTAGAGTAAGCACGATGCACAAAGTGATCGTGAACAGCAGCTTACTGTATAGTTTTCCGTTGTTTTTCAATTGAACAGCTGGCATGTTGGCTCCCCCTTTATATATGTAGAACATTTTGGAATTAACATGGTTAACTGTATTAGCGTAAGCGCTTCCCTATATAGCCAAACGTTGATCGTGTGCCTTTTAGGAATTAGTTTGAATATTTCACTAGTCAGCTCGCTGATACAAGGAACATTATAATCTTCACTTGCAGCTTGGTGCAATGAACCAAATAAATGAAGGTGAATGAACTTGATTTTATGGAGTGAACAATATAAACCACAGTGAACTTATCGGCGAAACGCTGGAAGTTGGATGACAACGGGGTGCTTTATCCGTTAGAATGTCACGGAATTCGACGCTAATGGCAGAAGGGACCGTGAAGATATGATTAATACGAAGCTGAAGCAGATTTGGTATGGAGGAGATTATAATCCGGATCAGTGGCCGGAGGAGATATGGCATGAGGATATGCGTCTGTTTAAAGAAGCGGGAATTAATGTAGTAACGCTTCCTGTATTCAGCTGGGCGAAGCTGCAGCCATCGGAGGATACGTATGATTTTGGCTGGCTGGACAAGCTGCTGAACCTCATCGCGGAAAATGGGATTTATGCTTGTCTCGCCACATCAACCGCTGCACAGCCGGCATGGATGTCGCGCAAATATGAGGATGTGCTGCCTGTTGATGTGGACGGAAGGAAGCGCACGCATGGCGCACGTACGAACTTTTGTCCAAACAGCAAGACCTATCGCAGATTATCGGGTCAGCTGGCGCGTAAACTAGCCGAGCGATACAAAGATCATCCGGCACTGCTCATTTGGCATATTAACAACGAATACGGCACGCATTGTTATTGCAGCAGCTGTGCGGCGGAATTCCGCGAATGGTTGAAGGTGAAATACGAGACGATTGAGCGGCTGAACGCTGAGTGGAATATGAGCTTTTGGGGACACACCGTCTATGAATGGGAGGAAATCGTACCGCCATCCAATTTAAACGGAGATAACCGTAATTTCCAGCCCATGGCGATTGATTACAAGCGATTTATGTCCGATTCTATTCTCGGCTGCTACCAAATTGAATATGCGGAGCTGAAGGCGGTTACGCCGGATATTCCGATTACGACGAATATTTGGGGCTTATTTAACGGTCTTGATCTGAAAAAATGGGGCGAAGCGATGGATGTTGTCTCTTGGGACAGCTATCCGCAAATGAATGAGCCTATGGGCAATGTGGCGATGCGCCATGACTATATGCGCGGCTTAAAGGACGGCAAGCCCTTCATGCTGATGGAGCAAACACCGAGCCAGCAAAACTGGCAGCCTTATAATAGCTTAAAGCGTCCCGGCGTGATGCGGCTTTGGAGCTATCAAGCCGTTGCGCATGGCGCTGACACGGTTATGTTCTTCCAGCTTCGCCGCTCATTCGGGGCATGCGAGAAATATCATGGTGCAGTTATCGAGCATGTTGGTCACGAGGATACGCGAGTATTTCGTGAATGTGCTGCGCTCGGGCGTGAGCTTGATGAACTTGGCGATCGTTTGCTTGATTCAGAGGTTCATGCCGAGGTCGCGTTATTGTTCGACATTGATACATGGAACGCGGTAGAAATTACGAGCGGACCGAGTGTTGACCTGAATTATTTGGATCAAGCGCAAAAGTATTACAAAGCATTTTACGATCAGAATGTGGCGATCGATGTGCTCAGTCCGCTGAGCGATTTCTCCAAATACAAAATACTTGTTGCTCCCGTGCTATATATGTTAAAGCCAGGTGTTGCTGAGCGAATTGAAGCGTTTGTACAAAATGGAGGCACCTTCATCACCACCTTCTTTAGCGGCATCGTCAACGAGAACGACTTGGTTACGCTTGGCGGATACCCGGGCAAGCTCCGCAATTTGCTGGGACTATGGGTGGAGGAGATTGACAGCCTGCTGCCTGAGATGCGCAATAGTGTTGAAATTGGCGAGGCATTTGGCCATGTAGCAGGAACGTATGAGTGCGGTTTGCTATGTGATCTTCTTCATCTTGAGGGTGCGAGAGCAATCGGGACGTATGGCAAAGATTTTTACGCGGGCATGCCAGCGCTGACGGTAAACGCATTTGGTTCAGGTGAAGCCTATTACGTAGCTACAGCGCCGGAACAAAAGCTGTTAGCGGATCTGATCCAAACGTTGTGTGCAAAACATCAGATTGTTGCTCCGTTCACAGCGGCAGCAGGTGTAGAACTCGCACAGAGAGTTAAAGGGGATCAAGTATATACGTTTGTTTTGAACCATAACAGCCATCAATCGACGATTTCTCTCGAAAATGTGAGCTATTTCGACCTATTAACTAATCGTCAGGTGAGTGGAACGGTAGAAATAGAGCCGCATGGCGTTATGATTTTGCAAAAAGCATAAGCAATGATTCTAAAAACCACGATTTCGTTCGTCTCGAATGACACTTCGAGCAGACGATCTTGTGGTTTTTTTGACGCCTATTCCGTGTGAAATGGCTTGTTAATACATAAAAGTTTAAATCGTTCACTGTTCATTTCGCTAATTCGTTCACTGACTTTGCAATCTTACTCTTTCTCCCAAAACAGGGGCGGCGTACAG
>NZ_JBFTSN010000188.1:0-11634 GCF_056400045.1 Paenibacillus sp. 01L418 | reverse complement strand
ATTATGTACTTGGCTTAACTGCTGTGCTGGCAAATGGCTCAATCATCCGTACTGGCGGGAAATTGACTAAAGATGTCGCTGGGTACGATTTGACGAAACTATTAGTAGGCTCTGAAGGAACTCTTGCCGTTATTACAGAGGCGATTCTTAAGCTTGTGCCACAGCCAAAAACAAAGAAAACGATGGTTGCGATGTATAAGGATATTTATGGTGCAGCACATACGGTATCTAAAATTATTAAAAACCAAATTATTCCAGCTACCTTGGAAATACTGGATAATCCAACCATTCGGGTTGTTGATGATTTCGCGAAAATCGGTTTGCCACTAGATATGGCCGCGATCCTCATTATTGAGCAGGATGGTGAACAAGAAGTGGTTGAACGTGATATTGAAAAAATACAGCTTATTTGCAAGGAAGAGCAGGCGGATCGAATTGAGGTAGCAGCGGATCGTGAAGAAGCAGAAAAGCTTCTGACAGCTAGACGCAGCGCATTTACCGCACTTGCTCGCCTGCGCCCGACGACGATACTTGAGGATGCTACTGTACCTCGTTCTAAAATTGCGGAAATGATATTGCGTACAAATGCAATCGCCCAAAAATATAATGTGAATATAGCGACCTTTGGGCATGCAGGTGATGGAAACCTGCATCCAACCGCAACCACTGACGCACGTGACCACGAAGAAGTGCATCGTGTTGAGGAGGCATTTGCCGAAATTTTTGAAGCTGCAATCGAACTCGGTGGCACGATTACTGGTGAGCATGGGGTCGGAGTTGTGAAAGCCCCTTATTTGGAATGGAAGGTTGGGGAAGCGGGAATTGAAGTAATGAAAGGAATCAAAGGCGCTTTCGATCCATTGAATATTTTGAATCCTAGTAAGATGTTTGCTAAGGAAGCGAAGAAACGGGTGGTGGTGCAGCATGGCTAGTACTACAGGGAAACCGGTTATCGAGCATGCTAATCCTCTTGCTCGTACTTTATTAGAGAAGCTTGACTACGATCAATTAACAAATTGTATGCGATGCGGCTTCTGCTTGCCTGCTTGTCCGACATTCCATGAAACAGGTATGGAGCCTGCCTCTCCACGTGGACGCATTGCGATGATGAAGGCAGCTGTAGATGGACTAATGGTTCCAGACCAGCAGTTCCAAGATCAAATGAACTTATGCTTAGGCTGTCGTGCTTGTGAACCAGCTTGTCCGGCAGATGTAAAGTATGGTCAATTAATTGAACAGACGAAAGAAGCGATCGAGGAGCACGCAACGCATTCATTGCCGGTTAAAGTTATTCGCAAGACGGTTTTCAAACATTTATTTCCGAAACGTAGCAGCTTGAAGCTGCTTGGAGGCTCGCTTGCGGTCTATCAAAAATCTGGCTTGCAAAAAGTAGTGCAATCAACCGGTGTAATGAAGCTGTTGCCTAAGCAATTATCTGAGATGGAATCTATCTTGCCATCCGCCAGTTCAAAGGGTGTAGTTGAGCGTCTGGGCACTTTTTATCCTGCGAAGGGTGAACGAATCGCCAAAGTTGCGATGTTCCGCGGTTGTATCATGGATGTTATGTTCGCAGATACGAATGTGAATACAGTTGAGCTGCTGTCTGCTGCGGGCTTTGACGTATATATTCCTGAAAGTCAGGTCTGCTGTGGTGCGCTGCATGCTCATAGTGGGGAAATGAATGACGCTCGCGAACTGGCAGCAGTGAATATCGATATATTCAAACAGCTCGATGTCGCCTACATTGTATCCAATGCAGGCGGTTGTGGTGCGCTGCTCGTTGAATATGACCATCTTATGCAGGAAAATAAAAAGTACAGCGAGACAGCAAAATGGTTTGCTTCAAGAGTGATCGATGTCAGTACATTGATTGTAGAAAAGGGACGTGTACCGAAATTTGTACAAAAAGAAAGTTCTCAAGATGCCCGGAAAGTCAAAGTGACGTATCAGGATTCCTGTCATCTGCGCAATGTGATGAAAGGCTCGAGCGCTCCACGTAAATTAATGAGGGAAGTAGTTAACGCTGAATATGTTGAAATGGGCGAGTCTGATCGCTGCTGCGGCTCTGCTGGCATATACAATGTCGTACAGCCTGAGATGGCGGGTTCCATCCTTGAGCACAAAATGGAGCATGCGAACAACACACAAGCAAGCTATATGCTAACGAGTAATCCAGGCTGTCTGCTTCAAATGAAGCTTGGAATAGAAAAGCATAAGCCTGATCAGACGATGAAAGCGATGCACATCGTTGATTTTTTGCATGATCGGATGATTGTATCAGAGTAACAAATATTAATTTTAAGTTTGCCAAAATGTATTTTGCTATTGTATTAGGTTGTCTAAATTGTTTATGATATTATTTAAGGTGTTAATTAAATCTTGAGTAGGTAGATTATGAGTTTAAATGACAACATATTAATTAAGATTCGTGAAATGAGAGAAAGCTTTACTCCAGTTGAACGATTGGTTGGAGATTACATTTTAGAAAATAAAGAAGAAATCCCTCATTTATCGATTAAGGAATTAGCTCAATCTAGTAAAACAAGTGATGCCTCTGTCCTTCGTTTCTGTAAGACGATGGGTTACAGCGGATACCGCAATTTTATTGTGAGTATCTCCGCTTCTTTGGGCTCTCGTGATGAGGATCCAAAGGCTCAATATACAGATATTCAGCCGGGCGATGATCTCTCGACAATTATTTCAAATATTTCTTTGAATAATTGCAAGTCCATTGAGGATACGCTTAGTGTCATCGACCGAAAAGAAATTGCAAGAGCTGTAGAATTATTATGCCATAGCAAGAGAATTGTTTTCTTTGGAATAGGTGCCTCAGGAATCGTTTGTATGGACGGGGAACAGAAGTTCTCACGAATTAATAAGATGTGCCATGCCTATACGGATGGTCATAGTCAGCTCACAGCAGCAACGTTACTTGAGAAAGATGATGTTGCCATTTTCATTTCCAACTCTGGCGCAACTAGTGATATTATTGATGCACTGATCATTGCTCAAAAGAACAAAGCGAAATGTATTGCGATTACGAAGTACAATAAAAGTGAGCTTGCCGTGCGAGCGGATATTGTTCTTAGTATATCTACACCTGAAATTACAATTCGCAGTGGTGCTATGGGCTCGCGTATTGCTATGCTTACGATTATCGACATCTTATTTGCTGGTGTCGCAAGTGCAGAATATGAGGAAGTAAAAACCTACTTGACAAAAACACATAATATAGTGAAGAAAAAACTGAGATATTAGGTTCTTCTTTAATGAATGGGGAAGAAAGCATTGATCATTGATCAATGCTTTCTTTGTGTATTTCATGCATTTATTTTTATACCTAACATAATACTCACTCAATTGATGTTAGATTAGCTACGTAACAAATGCGTTTAATCCAACCATATAATGATTAGTTTAATTCGACAATTAAGAGCTTTGCACGCTATTTTAATGTTGAAAATGAATAAAAATTGTAGGCAAAACGTCTACTGGTTGATTAGAGACTGTGTAATTTCATGCTTCATTTGAATTGGAAATAAGCGCATATGACAGCGATTTCTTTTTTTAGGAATACTGTAACGGTAGTACTGTAAGCGTTTAATGAAAATTAAAAAAGTACCTTGTAAGCGGTTTGTAAATGTGATATAACAGTGTGTATAGAGATTGAAATAAAAAAACAGAATATTATTTCTTTATGAAATATTATTTCAAAATCTATTGACGGATTGAAGGCAGTGTATTAATATAAAAAAATAATTCATGTTAATTAACCTCACTTATCTAGTAATTTATATGTGAAATATTGTTAACAAGACGGAGGATGACTATGAATGACTACCTTGCGGGTTTAACAACAGAGGCTGTGAATCCAGACACATTAATGATTGATGAATGTACGACGGAGCAAATGGTCCAGTTAATGAATCAACAAGATGCTCTGGTCTCAGTAGCTATAGCTGAGGAAATTCCGCAGATTGCAAAGGCGGTAGATGTTCTACATCATAGGTTGTCTAATGGTGGAAGAATGTTTTATATAGGAGCTGGCACATCAGGAAGATTAGGTGTTTTGGATGCTTCAGAATGTCCTCCTACCTTTGGTACAGATCCTTCCTTGGTACAGGGCTATATCGCTGGTGGCGATATTGCTTTGCGTAGTGCGGTTGAAGGCTGTGAAGACGATGTTGATGAAGGGACCGCAATAATCGAAAGCATCGGTGTAACAAACAATGATGTGCTAATTGGGATTTCGGCAAGCGGCAGTGCAAACTATGTTATTGCAGCTTTAACGAAAGCAAAGGAGCTTGGAGCAGCCACTATCGGTGTTTGTAACAACAAAGGCTCAAAGTTTGAACCCATTGTAGATGTTTGTATTTCACCTGTTGTAGGGCCGGAGGTCATTAGCGGCTCGACTCGATTAAAGGCGGGAACTGCTCAAAAGCTGGTGCTTAATATGCTGACAACATGCACAATGGTCAAGTTAGGGAAAACGTATAACAACTTAATGGTTGATCTAAAGGCAAGTAATTTTAAGCTGGTAGATCGCTCAGTTCGTATTATTATGAATACGACTGGTGTAGACACATCAACCGCCGCAGAAACACTTGAAAGAGCATCTATGAATTGTAAGCTGGCAATAATGATGATTAAAACGGGGTTGGATGCAAAGGAAGCAGAACAAGCACTTAACGCAAATGGAGGACGGTTGAAACAAGCGATCTCATCATTGGCTTAGGTGGAAAAGAAATGGAGTAACGGGATTGATGCTTTTAAAAATTGAGGAGGCTGTTATCGATGAAAAAAAGATCATTTGTATTAACTCTATTTTTGTCAGTAATCATGATGTTATCACTATTAACCGCTTGTGCAGGAAACGGGAAAAACGCTCCAGACGCTACAAATTCCGGAAACAAAGGCAGCAGCAACAGTGGTTCTGAGCTAAAAAAAGATACGATTACTGCATTATTACCTCCAGTATCGGCTAACTACCAAGCGCGTTTTACTGCTATGGAAAAAGAGTTTAATGAATTGTATCCACACCTAACTTTGAAAATCGAACCAGCGAGCTGGGAAGATATGACACAAAAACTTGATACTCAAGTAAATGCGGGGTCTCCTCCAGATATCGCTTGGGTTGGTTCTACAGGAATATCTAAATATGCAGCGCTAAACGTTCTAATTGACCTTAATGCTGCACTTTCAGATGAAGTTAAAGCAGATTATGATGAAGTTGCAATGAAATACTTCCAATTGGGCGATTCTCAATATGGTTTGCCAGCTTACTTGGCCATTCATTCTATCGGTGGCAACAAACAGTTCTTAGAGAAAGCGGGTATCGATTGGAAAAACGTTCAACAAAACGGTTGGACATATGACCAATTCCGCGATGCAATTAGTAAAGGCGTTGTTAAAAACGCTAAAGGTGAAACAACTCAGTATGGTTTTGTTTTCGCAACATCTGGTGTTACATCTAAGGACTATCTTAGTATTATGGCTAAATCTGCCGGTTTGCCAGACTACTTTGATCAAAACCTTAAGTTCTCTTACACAAGCAAAAACTTCTTAGGTCTGCTTGAAGCTATCCGTCAAATGATCGATGATGGCTCAATGCCTAAAGAACTAAGTTCTATCGATGCAGGCAAGCGCTGGAACATGTTCTTAACTGGTCAAACCATGATCACTGGTAAAGGCCTAGCTAGCTTTGAAAACTCTGCTCGTCTAAACAATGAAAAAATTAAAGCGAATGATGGTTCTGCAGTAGCGGATTCAATCGAAGCTGAATACATTGCGCTTCCTACACCTACATTTAACGGCGCTGATTACATTCCTACAGCTGTTGTTGATGGTTACATTGCGCTTCGCGGCAAAAAGGAACCTTCTGAAGAGCATGTTAAAAATATTGGTTTAGCCATTAATTTCCTATCTTCGGGAACCATTGCAGCTAACTACAGTAATGAGCTGTTCTTATCACCAATTACAAAATCTGCACGCAATGCTGCAGTGCTTGAACAATATCCTCGCAATGAAGAGAACGTTAAAGCAGACCAAATCATGATGTCCAAAGCGGTTCCGGCGCGTACAGATATCCCAACTGATCTAGCCGCAGAAGCACTTAAAATTGAAACGGAAGTCATCGTTCCTAAACTGCAAGCATTACTTGCAAATGAGATCAGTCCACAAAAAATGTATGATGCAGTTAAAGCAGCAGCAATTAAAGCCTTCGGTGAAGATGGTATTGTAGTTGACTAGTCTGTCATAACCTAGCATGTGAAAGCTGTACGTAGCTACAACGWACAGCTTTCCTTCTAAATTAGACTAGAGCTTTTACTTTTTAAAGAAGAGAGGTGCGACCCAATGAATCAAACGTTGACTAAAAGAAAAAAATTGAAACTCGAAAGTGACTTAGGTTGGGGATACGCGTTTATCGCAGTAGCACTTATTGCGTTTTCTTTATTTACCGCATATCCAGTAATCAATGCTTTTATGATCAGCTTACAAGAATATCGTCCATTAGGGTCCACATATGTCGGCCTGGAAAACTTCGTTAACTCATTTTCAGATGAACTTTTCTGGAAAGCATTGAAAAACACATTAGTATATACGTTATTAACGGTTCCATTTAATATTTTTCTATCCTTCTTAATTGCAATTTTGATTATACCTTTCAAGAAAAGAACACAAACAATCTTTAAAGCAGTATATTACTTGCCAGCTGTAGCATCAGGTGTAGCGCTTGCTGTTGTATGGCTGTGGATCTTCGATCCGTTAAAATCAGGTATTGCCAATCAGGTTGTGTCGTTTTTTGGGATTACTAATCAAAACTGGCTTGGTTCCAGTGCAACTGCCATGTTTTCACTTGTATTAATGTCATGGCTATCAAGTCATGGTACAGCGATTATTATCTATTTAGCTGCATTGCTCGGTATTGATAACAGCTATTATGAAGCAGCTGATATTGATGGCGCGACTTTCTTGCAAAAGCTTTGGTTTATCGTCGTTCCTTTCCTTAAGCCAACCACGCTATTCCTACTTGTTACAGGTGTCATTGGTTCCTTCCAAGTATTCCAAAACGCTTATCTTATGACAGGCGGTGGACCAGACCATGCAACAACAATGGTAGGTTTGTTGATTTTTAACAATGCGTTCACATATTTTGAGTTTGGTGAGGCAGCAGCACAATCATTACTTCTAGCAGCGATTATCGCAATTATTTCATACCTTCAATTTAAGTTTTTGGGCAAAGAAATAGAATACTAGGAAAGAGGCAGGATACTATGGGTTTGTTCAACAATAACATAAGAAGCAAAGGGTATCTGTTCGTCCGTAATGGTCTAATTATTACGTTCCTTATCCTATTTGCCGCAGCTACCATTTTCCCGATTTACTTTATGATCATTTCCTCGTTCGGTGATCCGGTAGAAGCTGGTGCAATGAGCTATTCGATCATCCCGTCGAAGATTTCATTTGAATCCTATAAATTCTTCTTTAACTTCAGCCCGCATTCATGGGATTGGCTAATGAACTCTTTTATTGTGGCAGCTTGTATCACGGTATCTAACGTATTTTTTGCTACACTTGCAGGGTATTCTTTTGCAAAAATGAGATTTAAAGGAAGAAACATTTTGTTCGCTATTTTGCTAGGATCGATGATGATTCCTGGCCAAGTCACACAGGTTCCACTATATATATTGATTGTAAATATTTTTGAATTACAAAATACGTATACAGCTTTGATTATGCCAAGTATCGTAACGGTGTATAACATTTTCTTGGTTAAGCAGTTCATGTCTTCCATTCCAGTTGAAATTATTGAAGCTGCTAAAATCGAAGGTTGTTCTCAACCTAAAATCTTCTGGCATATCATTATGCCTCTATCAAAAACAGTTATGGCAGTACTGGCTATCCTAACGTTCATGGCAGCATGGAATGACTTCTTCTGGCCATTCCTAGTAACGAATACGATGGATATGCAAACGATTCAGGTCGGCTTGAAAAACTTCCGCTTTGCGAATACAACTTACTTTGCACCAATGATGGCAGGTGCAACAATTTCAGCAGTTCCAATGTTTATTTTGTTCTTCAGTTTACAAAAATACTTCCTTGAAGGAGTAACAGTTGGAGCGGTGAAGGGCTAATGGACAAACAATCAAAAGTTGAAGCAACATACTTAGTTGGCTTGATGTCTGGTACATCAGTAGATGGTATTGATGCAGCGGTAATTAAGCTTTCTCCAATGCCGGATAAAGAGCAAGGAGTAGAGATTGAGCTGCTGGCTTTTGAGAACACTGCTTTTCCGAAGCAAGTTAGAAACGCAATATTTGAGCTTTTTGACCGGTATAACGCTACGATTGATAAAGTTGGCGCAATGAATATGTGGCTTGGTGAATTATACGCCCAAGCCACATTGTCCGTTATAGGGAAATGCGGGCTTGAACCATCACAAATATTTGCAATAGGTTCACATGGTCAAACGATCTATCATGCTCCGGAAGAAAATGTTATGGACGGCTATAACCTGCATTGTACGGTTCAAATTGGTGATGGTGCAGTAATTGCGAATCGCACAGCAATTCCTTGCGTATCAGACTTTCGAGTCGCTGACATGGCAATGGGTGGACAAGGAGCGCCGTTAGTACCATTTACTGAATATTTATTGTTTAACAATCCAGAGAAAACACTTCTTCTGCAAAACATTGGAGGAATAGGGAATGTGACTGTTCTTCCTGCAAATGCCTCGCCGGAACAGGTATTTGCTTTTGATACTGGTCCTGGAAATATGATTATCGATGGGCTTGTATCGCAATTATTTGCGCCAATGACGATGGATGTTGGCGGTAGAATTGCTGCGAGCGGTCAAGTGATTGATGAGCTTTTGAAATGGATGCAGCAAGATGATTATTATAGGATGCCTTTACCGAAATCGACAGGCAGAGAACGATTTGGTCAACCATACGTTGCACAAATTATTGAATGGATGGAGGCTAAGAACTGGAAAGCTGAAGATGTTGTTGCAACAGCTACACACTTAACAGCATGGAGCATCATAGATAGCTATGAACGGTATATTGCGCCACAGCATCAAGCCCAGCAATTGCTAATTGGTGGCGGTGGCAGCTATAACCAAACGTTATTGCGTGATTTGCAGCAATTATTTGCATCCTATAAGGTGCAGGTGCTGACGCAGGAGGATGTCGGTGGCAATAGTGATGCTAAGGAGGCCATTGCATTTGCTGTACTAGCGTATTATACGATGAAGCGCTTACCAAACAATATTCCACTAGTAACTGGAGCTTCTCAGCCAGTAGTCATGGGCAAAATTTCTTGGCCTTATCTTGGACGTTCACAGGAGGTTTGAATGATGCAAATCAGACCCTTTTCATTTGAAGATCTTTCTGAAGTTGTAGAGCTTTGGAATCGAGAGGCTACAAAATATGATTACAAACCATTTACAGAGCGGGAGTTTCAAGATAGTTTCATTGATCATCCTTATTTCGATGCGGAGTGTATATGGGTAGGCTGTAATGAAAAAGGTATTGTTGGTTTTGCAGCCGGTTGCAGCGGTGACGACCTCCCGCTTGGAGATGTAGCCGGCTATATTACGAGTGTTATTATTGATGCCGAAGACGCTGCTCTAGAGTATTACGATGCTTTTCTTTTAGGTATAGAAAAAAGATTCCAAGTGCTTGGAAAAAGACAGGCGGAAGTATTGTTTTTCAACCCTATTAAGCTGATATGGAATATTCCAAGTGCGCGGCAGCATGAGCACAACAATGCCCCAGGCATCAGTAAGGACCAGCCATTATACGACGCTTTAATCGCTAGAGGGTACGTGGATCGGGCGACGCAATGCGGCATGTACTTAAGACTCGGAAACTTTAGTGTTCCTGAAGATATGACAAGCAAAGAAGTTAAAGCAAATAGTAAAGGCTATTATGTTACTCCTTATGCCCCTGCTTTGCATAATGGTCTTGAAGCAACGCTTGCTGCCTTGCAAAATCCGCAGTGGGAAAAAGATGTTGTATCGTATGTGAAGGATGGCGCACCTCTTATAGCAGCTGTGCATGGCAACGAAGTTGTTGGCTTTGCAGGTCCTATTATTTCAGAATCGAATGGTCGAGCATTTTTTTGCGGTATCGGTGTTCAGCCAGAGCATGAGGGTCATGGTCTCGGCAGTGTATTATTTTTCCGAATGGTAGAGGCTTTTCAACATGTGGGCTGTCAATATATTTCATTATTCACTGGAAGCAATAATCCGGCTCTTCGAATCTATCAAAAAGCAGGATTTAGTATTGAAAAACAATTTTCTATACTGCGGAGGGAACTATAAAGATGAGTGAAAAATTAACAGTATTGGCCATTGGAGCACATGTTGGCGATGTGGAACTAGCATCCGGTGGTGTACTAGCTAGTCATAGTGTAAAGGGAGACCGCATTGTGACACTAGCATTAACTGCAGGTGAAAGAGGTGTGCCAGCAGGAGGGGATATGAAGGAGTACCGTCAGCAAAAAGTGAAAGAGGCGGAAGTATTTGCTGGTATGCTTGGCGGTGAAGCTATTGTATTTGATTATTGTGACGGAGAGCTGCCTGACAATCAACAAGTTCGTATGGAGGTTTGTGATGTTATTCGCCGTGTAAAGCCAAATATTATTATTACACATTGGAAAAACAGTATGCATAAGGATCATGCGCTAACGCATCATATCGTAAATGATGCTCGTTTCTTCGCAAGCCTATCATCCTTTGAACGAGATCTTCCTGCTCACTTTGCAGCAAGACTATATTATTCCGAAAACTGGGAAGATGCTGTCGATTATGTCCCTTACCTATACGTGGATTTCGATCAGGCGGCATATGATCTATGGATTGATGCTTTAAGCAAACATTGGTTTGTGACGAATAGCAAATCTTTCAAATATATGGATTACTATAAAGCATTAGCAGTTGTTCGCGGCTGTGAAGCTAGAAAAACATATGCAGAAGCCTTTATGGTGCCTGCTGAAACGATGAAGGTTAGACAATCTAGTCTTTGGTAACAGTTCAGTAAGGAGGCAACTTTATATGGTGTTGAATGGGATCGATTCGATTATGAATTATCGTCAATGGTTTGAAGGCAAGCGCGTAGGATTAATTACAGCACCGACAGGGCTTACAAAAAAATTTGAATCAACGATTTCCATTTTGCATGAAAATTTTAATCTTACTGCGATGTTTTCACCTGAGCATGGTGTTCGCGGAGATTTGGATGCAGGGGCATTAGTAGAGACGTATATGGATCCTTTGACGAATGTTCCGGTCTATAGTTTATACCGTAAAGACTCCAAGCGTTTAATAAAGGAAATGCTGGATGAAGTAGATATCGTTGTGTACGATATTCAAGATGTTGGTGTACGGTATTACACATATATATATACGATGCTGTATGCACTTGAAGATTGTGCTAAGGCAGGCGTAGAATTTGTTGTTCTTGATCGTGTTAATCCGCTTAATGGGGTAAACGTGGAAGGGAATATTTTAAAGCCTAGCTTCAAATCATTTGTTGGAAATTACGAGCTCGCTGTTCGATATGGCCTAACAGCAGGTGAAGTGGCAATGATGGCAAATGATCAAATGAATTGGAATGCTTCGCTTCATGT